>JAFGGA010000017.1 GCA_016930835.1 Deltaproteobacteria bacterium | reverse complement strand
TTTGGTTTGTGCAAATCCTTTAATAACAGGAAACCCAGGTGGTTTTTCAAGTATTTTTTATTCACTCATGCAAGATTGAGGTATTAACAGTCTTAAAATAGTATTCACGGTTCGTCGTGCTGAAAAGCCACTGGATTCCGGCTTTCGCCGGAATGATGGGGATGTGGACAATCATGAGACAGATAATAAGCTATAATCAGATAGAAAATGAATAAGTAAGATCAGCTTTGTCCAGTTTGGATTTTATAATACCTCTATAAACCATGTGGACTCGTATTATATTTATCATAAAATCCTATTCGGATAAAACTGAAGGAAATTCTTAATGAATATAATCCCGGTAAGCTTATCGAGGGCGAATAGAGGAGCATTGATCATACGACCCAAGACACGATCATCTGGCGTCAGGGTTTCAATAGTGACAAGCTCGGCAAGGTCTTGGATAATACGGATTTTTATGATGTGATGGTTGATGCGCTGAAATGATTGTGAGTATTTGATTTCATCAAATTTATGAAAAGAGGGACCTTTGGTCCCTCTTTTCCGTGAAATGGTATCCATAAAACCGCTTCAAACCATTTTCGCCCATGTATCGCTTTAATACTCTGCTGTCTGTTTTAGTCAAGTCCACCATAATCAGACCGTCCAAAGCGTTTCCAAACGCAGGATCAACATTAAAGCAGAGGATCTTACCACCCATTTTCAGGTATTGTTTCAACAATACGGGGAAACCCTTGCCGTCGTTTTCAATCCCGGATATCCAGGAAGATATCTCATCCAGGTTACCTTCATGCACATAAACCGTATCCGTTTTGAAAACCTTTTGTCTTTTTTTATAGGGCTTACGGGGTTTGACCATCATGGATAGGTGCGGGAGAAAGTGATTCATTCTTAGAAATGTGACCATCAAATCTCGAGAATAAGAATGATAATCATTGGAGATACTGACAGCACCAAATAAAATTTTATATTGAGGATGCCGAACGATATATTCACCGATCCCTTTCCACAATAGCAATAGGGCATTATAGCTTTTTTGATATTCTTTTCTTACGAAAGTCCTTCCCATTTCCAGGGCCGGGTTGATCTCATTCAGCAGTTTATTGCGATAATCGAAGAGTGTGTGCGAATAAAGCCCTTTTTTGCCTTGCTCCTCTAAGATCAGATCGGTTTCCCCAAGGCGGTAAGCGCTCATAATCTCATGTTTTTCCTCATTCCACAGAAAAAGGTGAATGTAGGTTTGGTCAAATAGATCCAGATCGATGGCCTTGCCGGTTCCTTCCCCGGTTTCCCTGAAGGTGATTTCTCGTAGCCGCCCAATCTCTCTTAATATCCAAGGGATTTGATAAGCTTGCGCATAATAGACATGGTGGGAACTCATTTGAGCGATTTTTTGTTCGGAAGGCAATTTTGAAATTTCCATCATAAGAAAATCTTTATCCACAGGGGGGATGATGGGCTGAGGTTCCGCGCTGAAGTCGCCCTTCTTTTTGGGGATGGTCCGGATTTCAGGAGGTTTGGTAAAGGACTTTCCCAGCAAATATGTTCTGAATCGAAGATAGGCCATTAGCTTGAGCGGTTCTTGTCTTTCACTTATTTTTTTGTAAGGAATCGTTTTTCCGATCTTTACCTGAATAATAGATCCCTTTTTTTTAAGGAGTTCCCTTGGGAGCATGAGGGTACGGAGCACCGGGTGAATCAAACCCGCAACCTGAAAAGCCTTGCTGTTGGCCCCTCTAAAAACAATCGGTAAGACCGGAGCCTTGGTTAAATGGATTAAACGACCAATCGTTTTGTTCCAGGGCGGGTCTTCGATTCTCCTTTTTCTGAGGATCATGTGCGACACTTCGCCGGCAGGGAAAGTGACAAGCATGCCCCCATTTTTGAGCCAGTGTATGGCCTTTCTCATGGAATGGATATTTTTTTTATTTGAATCTTTTCTTCGGAACGGATCAACCATAAAGAGATTCGGTCGTAATTCAGGAACTTCCCCCAGGTAATAATTGGCCATGACCATGACGTCGGTTCTTACTTCTGACAGCATGGCGAGCAATATCAAACCGTCAATTCCCCCGAAAGGGTGATTTGCAACGACAATGATCGCGCCCGAGTTTGGGATTTCTTCTAAACCCCCATTATGTACCTCATAGTGTATTTTTAAAAACTCAAGTGCCCTCCCGGCGAATGAAAACGCGGTATCACAAGGCGTAATTTGCCGATAAATACGCCTCAAGACGTCCATTCGAAGTAAACGATCTAATGAAAAAGACGCAAAACGCCAAAATAGGTGGCCTAAAAAATTGCAATTTTTAGGTCCTATTTGCCATCCTGTTGTAAGAATCGTTTGGCTTTGATTCATGTCGTGTCCCCTGTATGACGAATTAGTGGTTGGACAACCCAAATTCTGGGCGATAAAGGTCCCGGATGCCTGAGATGAAAGACCAGATCTCCACCCCAAAAGGTTGTTATTCAAAATGACAAAACTTATGGCCCTAGTGTGTTCAGCCAGGATTAGATTGAAGCTAAAAATTTATGAGGGTAGGGGTGCAGGCACCCTGCTTTCAATCATCACATAGAGCCTTCTGGTCACTTAGCGGATGGGTAGGAAATGTGGGATATCTAGTTGAGGTTAGACTTTTTTCTTTGGGGATAGGGTAAAAGTTCAAGACGTCGGAGGAAAGTGTTTGAACCCTGATGTTTTTTCATTCCTTCGCTGATTTTGAGGTTGCGCATCGTTTCCGCCACTCGATTTCTAATGTGCTTAAAACACAACCCTAATCGTTTTTTAACATATTTTAATTAGCTTTTGATCCATTAGTAACATATTCATAAATCTAGGTGAGTGTCACATGCTATTCAATCTTTCTATCATCGTGTTAACGGTTTTGTGGATCTATTCCGTCTTTTCATTTGCTCATTGGCGATCTCGTATTCTATCGGAAAGAAATCAATTCTCCGGAATTTTGAATGATTTTTTATTTATGGCCTATTATAAGGTGAGCGGTGTTGTCATTCTGTCCTTTTTCTTTTTTCTTCTTGCCCGATAGTTCTCCTTCAAGGGAGATGATCATAATTTGAGTACCTCGTTTACCTCAAAATGTGCTAAATAAAACTTGATGATCTCGTAAAAAGTCGGAAAATACGTATTTTTGTCATTCCGGCGAAGGCCGGAATCTAGTCTTTTCAGATAGTTACATGGCCTCTGGACCCCGGCCTTCGCCGGGGTGATGACTTTTTACGAATATGTCAAACTTCATGGACTTCTCATTCGACAAGACTAGGGGTATCTCTCATTTGTGGATGGGCATTCACTGGATTTTCATGAAAAAACGATTTTCAGCAGTCGAATACAAAAAGATTGATGCCTTTTGTTAACCAATCGAAAATATGGTTATATAGAGGCTTGAGATTCAAAGATTTCGCCTGTCGGTCGAAATGATAGACATAGCAAATGGCTTATCGTGACACAGTGTTATGGGGGAGAGGTTGTTGTTTAGCCTTCTTTTTTTGTCAATAGAAACCCGCCGTCCGATTCCTGTCTAACCTCCAATCCGTGCATGACAATGGTATTTACAAGAGGCCTGCCGAAATAGAGGTCCATTTCTTCGGGGTCCAGATCGAGTTTTTTGGAGATAAAAGGTCTTAACTCGTAATCAAATCGAAGAATATTCAGGATCTCTTGAAGGACTTGATCGCCTTCTGTCTCGATCATTTTTATGAGTTCATCAAGGGTTTTATAGCTGCACCGTCTTTCATGCTCCGTCATTATACCCAGAATTACATTGTTTGCTATAATATGGCTTCTAGTTAATTTGGGGCCGCTATAGACTTTTTCGAAATCATTGGGGTCCCAGCATTTCAGAGCGGCGCATTGGGAAGGTCGATTGGGATAAATTCTACAGGCCTTTTGGGCATCACCATAGTAAATGCATCCTCGATCGCTTCCCGGTTTTTCTTTGATTTTGATCATTTCTTCTTGGGTGATGATCAGCTGGTTGTGGATGTTGTCCTTGACCAGCTCACCTTCGCGGATGCTATAGAGGTGGGATTTTGGAATAATGTGATTTTGTATAAGATGAAGGTCTTTGAGCTGGAGGGATGGGCTGGATTGAAGACAGCATTTACCACACCGGGTGCATGCATTTTGAGATCCCATCGCTTATTTTACGCCGGCCACGGCCTGAGCGACATTGAAACAGCAATCCCCTATCTTTTCAAAGGCCGTGAGCATATCCACCAGGATCAGGCCGGGATCAACGGTACAGGCACCGCTTTGCAGCCGCATGATATAGTTGCCTCGCATTTCATCCCGCATTTGGTCGATCTCGTCTTCAAGGATCTGGGATGATTGCATGATCTTTTCGTCTTCGGTTTTTATGCTTTTTACCACTAAACTCAAAAAAGCCCGGACCTTGTCGGACATGATTTCATAGTCGTGCTGTCCCCCTTCGGATAAATGGAGATCCTGTTCAATAAGCTCTTCCCCCAGTTCCGCGATTTTTTCGATTCCATCGCCGATACGTTCAAGATTATTGGTCATCCTGAGCAAAGACGCAACCTCTTTTGATTCTTCAGAGCTGATGGGCTTTTGGGCCACCTTTACGAGGAATTGCGTGATTTCTTTTTGGAGGATATCCACGGCGTCTTCCCTTTTCCGCCATTTTTGAAGCTCTTTCAGTTTCCGGTCTTTTGATGAAGCAATGACGTCATCATACATCAGTTGAACCGCCTCTCCCATTCGTATGATCTCAGCCCTGGCCTGCGTCAAGGCTACTGAAGGGGCATCTACGAATTTGGTATCTATATATTTAATGTGATGCAATTCATCCAGTTCAATCTTTTTCTCCCTACCTGGAGTAATCAGGATTGACAGTTTAACAAGGTAGGGCAGTGCCAGTAGAAAAATCATGGCATTTACAACATTAAACAAGGTATGGGCATTGGCGATATATCTGCCAATATTGGACATTTCCCCATCAATAATGGCATCCGGGGGGCCAAATTGCATGATGGTTCCGGTTATAAAATAGACGATTCTTGTAAAGATCGGAAAGAAAAGGACGATAATAAAGACCCCGATAACGTTAAAAAGGGTATGGGCATTGGCGGTTCGGCGGGCGTTAATACTGGCACCGAGACTGGCTAATTGCGCTGTAATGGTTGTACCAATATTTTCGCCAAGAATCAAGGCAACACTGGCTTCAAAATTCAACATCCCTTGCATGGCAAAGGCCATGGTAATTCCGACGGTTGCACTTGAGCTCTGTAGTATCATGGTTAATAGGGTGCCTGTTAGAATACACAGAAGAATGCCCCCAAATGTATCCGAACTAAAGCGGGTAAAAAAAGCGATAAATACCTCGCTGTCCTTGAGTGGGGCAAAACCGGCCTTCATGGTGGCAAGTCCATAAAAGATCAGACCGAACCCAAGGAGGACATCTCCAACGTAAATCCATTTTTGGTGCCCCACGAAAAATTTAAGGAACACTCCCATGGCAATGGCGGGCAAGGCATATGCAGTGATTTTGAAGGCAATCAGCTGGGCAGTTATGGTGGTCCCGATATTCGCACCCAGAATGACACCCACGGCCTGAACCAAGGTCATGAGACCTGCGTCCACGAAACTGACCAGCATGACCGTTGTGGCGCTGGAGCTTTGGATCACGGCGGTGACGAGAGCTCCCACTCCACAACCGACGAAGCGGTTGTTGGAGACCAGGCTCAATATCTTTCGTATTTTTTTGCCGGCCACCTTCTGGAGTCCTTCCGACATGATCTTCATGCCGAATAAAAAGAGGCCAATACCTCCAAGTGATTGAAAAATAATCATTTTCATGATTCGAATATGCCTTTTTGGTTATTTAGGGGGGAAACCCCAAGTTGGGGTAAAGATATGAAAATGAAGGTCGCTCGTCAACCCCAAAAGCCATTCCTTAAAAGGGATGCTTCCATCGGGGATTTCCAGAACGCTTTATCATTGGCGTTCACCAATGGCTTTCGTCTTGTAGATCGATACCCATAACCGGCCAGCATTCAGCTGTCAGCTCAAGGGCAGCAAATACTTAGCCGAGAGCTGAGCGCCGAACGTTACATCCGGAAATTTATTTCCAGATGAATTAGGAGTCACTCCATTTGCCGTAACGCTCCCTGAGTATCCGGTGAAGGATTTTGCCGGTTGTGGTCCTGGGCATATCTTCATCTTTGATAAAATCGACGCTTTTGGGCCGTTTATACCCGGCCAGTTTGCCCTTTGTAAAATCCGTGATCTCTTTGGCCAATTGATCACTGGGCTCATAACCGTCATGTAGCACTACCACTGCCTTGATGGATTCACCCCATTTGTCATCCGGGACTCCGATAACGGCAATGTCTTTGACAGCCTCATGGGCACTGATGGTATCTTCCACCTCTGAAGGATAAACGTTTTCACCGCCGGTGATAATCATGTTGGCTTTTCTGTCCACAAGGGTATAATAGCCGTCTTTATCCCTGCGTACCATATCCCCTGCCGAAGACCATTCGCCTTCAAATGCCTCTTTTGTCTTTTCGGGGGCCTTCAGGTAGCCTTTAAATAGCATGGGCGTGCGATAAAACAGCTCTCCCACCTCACCATCCGGGACCTCATTTTTGTTTTCATCCAGGATTCGGATCCGGTCGGTCCCAAAGATCTCTTTCCCGATGGATCCCAACTTTTTCAACTGGTCTTCCGGCCTGAGCAGTGTAACCAACCCGCCTTCCGTGCTGCCGTATGCCTCCCAGAGTTCGGCATTTTTGAAATATTCCATAATGGCCAGTTTCAGTTCTTTTCTTGCCGGGGCCGATGAAATGAGCAGTTGACGAATGGATGACACATTGATGGCATCTTTTATTTCAGGGGGTAGGGCGAGCATCATGATGTAATGGGTAGGGACCAGGGATGTAAATGTAATTTGATATTTATCGATGGTTTTTAATAGGTCTACCGGGTCAAAACTGATCATATTATATACGAAGACAGGCGCCGTGACCAAGGTATAAGGGAATGAATAATATATGGAATTCACATGGCACATGGGCATAACCAGCATCACCTTGTCCGAAGGTTTAACGCCCAAGTTGATATTATTTAGGTAATATTGGGCCATATAGCTCTCATGGGTCCGCATTACACCTTTGGGCTTCCCTGTGGTCCCCGATGTATACATGATGGTCCAGGTATCATCCGTATTTACTTGAGTTTCCGGTTCATCGCCGGATGAGGAGGCCAACCACTCTTCATAATTCAAATATCCGGCCGGCGTGGGGCCGTCTCCAAGATAGATATAAGCCTTTTGGGGGACGGGGAGTTTTTCTCGGATGCTGTTGATAAGATCCACGAATGGGGCCTCTACAATAAAACCTTTACATTCCGAATGGTTAACGATGTATTCGATCTCGGGACCGGCCAGTCGAAACATGATGGGGACGACGATCTGGCCCCCCTTTGCGCATCCTGCATAGATATCCATCCATTCGCCGCGGTTGTAGGCAATCACGGCGAAGGTGTTTTTGTGGCCGACACCCAGGTCTTTTAGACCGTTGGCGAGTTTGCAGGAGCGTTCATTCCATTGGGCAAAGGTAAATTCCTTGTCCTTGTCCTGCCAGCCCAATCGATCCGCATAATTAGTGGCATTCATCTTTAAAACCACACCCACATGCATCCAATTATTCGTCATTAAAAGGCCCTCCTTTTTGATATGTTTTATTTGTGGGTTTTCCTAGAATATTACAGTAGACATTTGAAAAAAACAAATAGCCATTACAAGTTTTTCGGACAAAAAAATCTTACCATATATGAGCATGGAACGGCTATAGCTTTATTGGATTTATGTTCACACATGAAACCTCCTCTCCCAAAAAAGCGGATGCGGGTAAGTAGCAAAAATTTGGGGTTCTCTGAATTAGCTTACTTTTCCTCCTTCACTCCCGTATCGAGTACGGGACAGGATATAACCCACAATGCTGTTGAATAAAGCCATTTGACCGAAAAGAGAAACGCTTTATTTTCGTTAGGTTACAAAACAAGATTTCTCTTATGATCTTAGATTCTTGAAAAACCTTGGTCAGATTCATGGATTCCGCGGTCAAGCCGCGGAATGACCAAAATAGCTCTCGGTTACGGAACCATAACTTGTCATTATTGCTTTCTGCCCGTCATTCCGCGGCTTGACCACGGAATCCAATGTTTGATGGTCTCGTAAAAAGTCGAAAAACACCTATTTTTGTCATTCCGGCCTGCCCGTGCATGGCCGCACGCAGACAGGTGAAGACCGGAATCCCGTCTTTTCAAATAGTTACATGGACTCTGGACCCCGGCAGCAGTCTATCCCTTACTTGATACGGGACCGAGCTGACGACATTTTATGAGGTCGTCAATGTTTGGGTTTCGAAAAGATATAAATTGTTACGATCTCTCGGCTATCGCCTCGAAATGACATTGCGACACAACCTCGAGCGGGAAGGGATCTAAAGTGTTTTTGGGTGCCGATCAGTTCAAAGGCCTAATCCGTATGCTCAGTATGATAGCCAGGGCACAGGAAACGGCCAAGATGATAAAATCCAATTGATAACTTCCGGTAATATCAAATAGGTAGCCCGCTAAAAGCGGGCCGATCGTGGACCCGACGGACCCGACCAGGTTTACGGCACCGAATATGGTTCCATGGGCGCTTACACCGAATAGATCCGCAACCCATGGCGATAGTACAGCGAAAAGGCCTCCTTGAGCAAGGCCGAAAAGACCGGCAAATAAAAAAAGCATCCCTATGGTATCGGCCTTAAGGACCCACAAACATGATATGCCCAGTAGGGTAAAAATGAGCATAACGGCATTTTTATACCCTATTTGATCGCTCAATGCGCCGATTAGGAATCTGCCAATAATGCTTGTGGCCCCGATTGCGGACAATATTTTCGCCGCGTTAGATTCTGAAATTCCCATATCCACGGCATGTGGGTAGATGTGGATCATAATGGATAATACACAGAAAAGGAAAATAAAAAAGATCATACAAACCAACCAGAATGAGATTT
Organism: Deltaproteobacteria bacterium; assembly: GCA_016930835.1. Classification (GTDB taxonomy): domain Bacteria; phylum Desulfobacterota; class DSM-4660; order Desulfatiglandales; family HGW-15; genus JAFGGA01. The sequence goes on along the minus strand of JAFGGA010000017.1, from coordinate 45,997 downwards.
TGGTGATCGCTTCTTGAAAGGATAATCCCAAGGTATCGGAATTCGTTGGCGTGATTTCCATAGAATGTCCATGATTTAAAAAACCCATCCGGCCCGGATCGCGCTTTAGGAATAGGGATGCGACCAATATGCCACCAAAGACCATGGCCGCGAGGATCAAAAAGGAGGTTCGCCAACCAAGATTCAGGATCAATGCATTGGCTATTAACGGCAAGATCCATGTCCCGACACCGGAACCCACCTGAAAAATGCCAGTCATGATGCCACGTTCTTTCACAAACCATCGGACTATAGTGGAAGAGAGAACGATATTCGGGCCGCTGGCACCTATACCAATGATGATGCCGTAAAAAAGATAAAACTCCCGGATGTCGCTCACTCGAGCCATTTGCAGATAACCCCAACCCATGAGCAGGCTGCTTATGCTCACAATCACGCGAGGTCCGTACCGGTCATTGAGTCGGCCGGCAATGATGCCAAAGACCCCCATGACGAGGAACGATAATGACGGTGCTCCGGATATCATGGTCCGCGTCCAGCCCAGTTCCTGAGACATGGGTTTAAAAAAGATCCCAAATGAACTGATGGCGCCCCACATCAATAAAAAAATAATAAATGAAGCGGCCACGATGACATAGCCGTAATAGGGTTTTGGTTGTTTTGTTTTATTCATGGATGAAATCAGTTATTCAAGCAATGCCCCAAGGATTGGGGTTCTTTTGTATGGGTAACATGGTCAATGGCCAAGGACCTCTGGATCTCAAAACATCGTTCGCATTGAATGGCATATTCGGTTTTAGAAGATTGCAAAGAACAATTTTTCGTGACATAGGACGGTAACCCCTTAATGCCCTTTGAAAAGAGATAAGATAAAATGAGGTATCCTTCCAGGCAATGGGCGCATGCTGATGTGCAGTGATAATCGGTGATCACTCCGCTTGAGAGGAGATGCGTTATAGCAAGTGGTTTTCGGAACATAGGATGGAATGATGGAAAATGGCCTTTCATTTTTAAGATGATTTTGGCTCAGATCAAAAGAGAAATCGCCTTTGGGTGTTTCAGTTTATGATATATCGGTGGGTGATGCAATCATTTAACAAATATTTGGAAACAGATCCGGTCTCGTGGGTCCGTTGACACAGGTCTGTGGCTTTTTTGAGACAAAAGGTTGATTGAAATTACAAGACTAGGGAGCGGGCTTGATCTATGCCGGATGTGTTTTGATCGTCTTTTTCCGTTTTCTGGCATACCTTTATGATTCTTTTTAAATAATTTTTTTTGTGAAGCACACAATGAATCGTTAAAGCCATGTCTACTCCATTGCAAGGTTTTGAAAATAATCGATAGATCTTTCCGTCGTTAATGGCTCGCATGGCGGTTTTAAAATTGGTGTCACCGGTTAAGATCATCTGGATGGCATCCGGACATTTTTGCCTAGCAAAGGCAAGAAATTCTAGGCCGGACATGGCGGTTAAGTCTTCATCTGAAACAATAACATCCACTTTGTTTTTGGAAAGTAGTGTTAATGCTTGTTCTGGTGAGCTTGCAAAAAGCATGGTATAGGGTCTTAGAGATGGAACATCTTTAATCCTTTCTGCAATATGTCCTTCCTCTTCAACGATCAAGATCTTGTGCTGCATGAAAAAACTCCTAAACGTATGATATCGCAGCAGATTTATGACTATTCGTCGGCTTGTGAATCTGCCTGATCTCAAGATTAATCAGAAAGATATCGTTTATCCATTCTGTTGGTCCTGAGGTTCGTCTTTAAAATCTGCAAGACAGGTGCCAAGGAATCTTCGGCCATTTCTTTTGTAAAAAATGATGAAGAGGTGTGGAGATCATCCGTAGGATGATGAGATTTTATTATTTGTTCATTATGATGAACAAATAATATTCTATTGAATTTTTTTGTTGCTTGAAAATTTATTTATTTATTGCTTATATTCTATTGAAAATACATAATAAATTTAAAAATATTCGATTTGGCAAAAAATATTGTTGACAATGTGTGACTTCATTATTAAAATTTGATAAAAATAACGTTCTTTTATATGAACGATTTTATGAGATCTTAGGTTTAGCCAATTGTCCTACTTAAATGATATAAATGATGAATATGAGGAGCTTAAGATATGATCAATAAAAGACTTTCTATCGACCCTTTAAAGTGCACGGGTTGTGGTGATTGTGAAACAGCTTGTGCTTTGGCACATGCAAAAATCGGTGCTCCCGAGAAACCAAGGATTCGCGTCATCCGTGGAGAGGAAGGCGATGGATTCTGCTTGCCCACGACATGCCAACATTGTGAGGATCCGCCTTGTATGGCTGTCTGCCCGGAAGAAGCTATTTACAGGGACAAGGAATTGGATCGCGTTATGATCGATACCAAGCGATGTATCGGCTGTAAGATGTGTGTATCTGCTTGTCCTACGGGGGCTATGGGTTTTGATCGGGATAGAGGCCGCGCATTTAAGTGTGACCTCTGCGGTGGTGACCCTGCGTGTGTTCGAGTCTGCAAAGAGGGGGCCTTGGTATATGTTAATCCGTGTCAATTGAACACAGCGCGCGCTCAAGAATCAGCGGGAAAACTCTATGGTGTCCTGAGACATTTAGCCCACTGATGAGTGTCTAACCATAAACAAGACATTTATAGATAGAGATTACAGCAGTCAGCAATCGGCTCTCAGCTATCAGTTTGTTTAAAAAGGCTTTGCCGGAAAGCGAGTGCTGAAGGGTGACAAAATGAATCTGGGATCAGATATTCTGGGATAAAAACGAATTTGAAATCATCAAGAGTTGTTTTGGTAGATCTTTTTTATTAATTTTTGGAGTATAATGTGTCTTTTTTTAAGGTAAATAATAGATGTAACGGGTGTTTGGCTTGTGTACAAAATTGTCCGGCCAATGCCCTTGCTTATGAGGATCAAGGCAAAAAACGCATTTTAAAACACAATATGGCCCTGTGCGCTCGATGCGGTAATTGTTGGCGGATCTGCCCCCAGGAAGCCGTTGAATTCCAGTACCTCCTGAAAGGGGCCTGGGATGATGTGGCTATCATGGAATTGGTATCATGCGCTGTTTGCGGTGAACCGCTTTATACCATGGATTTCAGCGAAACACTCGCCCATAAACTGAAAAAAGGTGTAGAACCCCTATGTCCAAAACATCGAAAAGAGCTGCCTCTAAATACGTGGAAACGCCTCAGCGGGGTCGCCGTCCAAAAGAATGAGGTGGAATTATGATTGTAGGAACTCTAAAACCGATTGAAGAAATCGCCGATTCCATTTCGGAGTTCCGAAAGGTCCTGATTATTGGGTGTGGCGGGTGTGTGTCGGTGTGTCTAACGGGTGGTGAAAAGGCCGCGGATGGATTGGCCTTGGATTTGGGGCATGCGGGATTATATGAAAACGGACCGCCGGAATTTATCGTGAAAAATTTTTTAAGACAATGTGAGCCGGATCTCATGAGGGCTTATTTGGATATTCCGCAGGATGTTGACGCGATATTATCTCTTGCCTGCGGGGCCGGTGTTCAGACGATGGTGGATGTTGTAAAAGATAAACCGATTATTCCGGCTATCAATACATCCTTTCTTGGTGCGCTGGAAGCTCCAGGGGTTTGGAAAGAGAAATGTCAGGGTTGCGGGCATTGTGTTTTGTTTTATACCGGTGGGATATGCCCCATAACGCGATGCGCAAAAAAGCTCATGAATGGGCCTTGCGGAGGCTCACGAAACGGGAGGTGTGAAATTAATCCGGAGGTGGACTGTGCCTGGCAACTGATTATTGATCGCTTGAAGGCGCTTGGGAGATTGGATGATTATGAAAAGATTCTTCCTCCGAAGGATTGGTCAAAGGATCGGGGAATGGGTCCTAGGAGCATGGTATTCCCAGCATAATCAGTGGCCTTTAAAAGACTTTTTATGCTTCGATCCAGAATTGTTTTCGGTTGCCCCATATCAAGAGATATCCCCCGATCTAGAATGAACTTTCTCGCGAGATGCTTCATGAAGTTTTTGATTAATGTCTTCCGTGGCTTTCCGGATCTCTTTTTCCAAGGCTTTCATTTTACTATCATCCAGGCTGGCCTTAAATCCCACCACCCATATGGCGGATAATCGATTTCTATTTTCATCAATGGGAGCGGCCACGGCCCTGACGCCGGCGATGTATTCCTCATAATCCGTGGCATAACCCCTTTGTCTGGCCATTCTAATCTCCGCGAGAAATTGATCGGGATCTGTAATGGACCTATCCGTGTACCGCGGGAGGCCTCTTGTCCGAATAATCTCCCTTGCAATTTCCTCTTCCATAACAGCCAGAAGGGCCTTACCAGTGGCGCTGGCAAAAAGGGGAATGGTAGCCCCGATGGGGGATGTGATCTTAAAATCGTGTCTACATTCCACATTGTCCAGTATGGTCACATGATCCCCGTTAAGGACGCCCAAAAAGACCGTTTCTTGGATCTTTTCCATAAGGTTTTCTATGATGGGCCTAGCAATCTCCCTTAGGTCGATCTGTGAATAAGCGTGTCGGCCCAGTTCAAAAAGCGTCAGACCCAATTCATACTTTTTCGTGGCGGGATCTCTTGTAATCATCCCCAATTCTTCCAGGATGGATGTGACACCATGGACAGTGCCTTTGCTTATCCCTAAGGTCTTGGCCAGTTCACTGATCCCCAGTCCTTGGTTGGTGTTTGAAATGAGCTTGAGGATCTGAAACGCTTTTTTAACAGCGGGTGCTTGATATTTAGCGGTCATTGTTCTCCATAATGAACATATCTAGTCATTTACCTTCACAATCCATGCCTTGTCAAATGTTTTCGTATATGTCAATGTTGACATAAGTATCTAATAATACTGTTTTTTTCCTTGACATAAAAGTTATATATGATATTTTTTAAAATAACGCAAGTTCATAATCATGAACATAATAAAACAAATACTTTATAGCGTGATCCTGATATGTAATACCATTTATCGGACTGACCCAATGATCCTATTCAGCTTTTTTAACGATGATTTTGTCCCATAACGTTTAAAATTTGAGGAGTAGACAGCATGTATTTTGGTTCTTTTGTTGAAGGACCTTTATTAAAGGTTGTCTTTTTGGCCTTTTGCATTGGAATTATTGTCAGGATTGTTTTTTTTATCACTTCTCTTGTCAAGGGAAGCCGGAGCGTTGAAAAAAAAGTTCCATATTTTTTGATTAATCTGATGCGGGTTTTTATCCCTTTTCATAGTGCCGTTCCCAAAAAACCTCTATATGCGACTCTCCGATACATATTCCATTTTTGCTTGTTTGTGGTTCCCATATGGCTGGCCGGGCATGTTTCATTATGGGAAGAATCCAGTCTCGAATGGCATTGGGTATCCCTACCTGATGAATGGTCGGATTGGATGACACTTATTGTATTGGGTCTGGCCCTGTTTTTTATTGTCAGGCGTGTGGTCATCAAAAAAAATCGCCAGAATACTTCCATAGCTGATTATGTTATCATCATTATAGCGGCCTTACCTTTTTTATCAGGCTATTTTTTGGCTCACGGGACTTTGGATGGCATATCCTTTTTTTCGGATAAGATATGGACCATGCATATCGTGAGCGGGGAACTCATGATTGTCGCCACGATATTTCTTTTTTGCAGGACACGTATGAATATCCGGACGTGCACGGGTTGCGCTTCTTGTGTATTAAGCTGCCCGACCGGGACCCTGGAATCCAAAGATAGCGGACATGTGAGGACATTTTACTATTCCCATTATCAATGTATATGTTGTGCTTCTTGTGTATTTACATGTCCTGAAAATGCTGCTGAATTGAGACACGAGATTAGTCTTAAACGGTTTGCACAGGCAATGAAGAAACAAGAAATCCGGTCCGTTGAAATGGAATCATGTCAAAAGTGTGGGGCCCTGTATGTGCCTGAACCCCTCATGGATAAGATCCATAAAACATATGCCCATGAGTATTTGGGGCTTTGTTCCAATTGTAGGAAAGAGAGTCGTGGGGATTATTTAAAAAAGATATCCCCTTGGCATAGGACATTGAAATCACAGTCTGCTTGATTTTTTTAGGAGAAAGGAGTGTAAAAATGACAACCGAAAAAGATGGAATATCAACAGCGGAGAGTCTACGCAAGACCAGGACATATGGGAAGTTTAGATGCCATAATCCCACATGCATGGAAAGGCTTGAACCCAAAAAGGGAGACAAGACCATCAAATGTCCTACATGTGGAATGGAATTCCGCGTGGCATGGGTGAAGGATGGATTTCCCAGGATCCGTGGGCCGGTATGGGACGTCAATAGAAAAATCGCCCAAGACGTTTTGGAAAAAAAATTGAAGGATAAAGCGAAGGAGGAAAAGTAAGATGCCTTTAAAGAGAAAAATCGCTTATATAGACCTGACAACAGGTGATATTGAGGTCAAACCCATCCCAATCGAGGTTAGAAAAAAGTTTTTAGGCGGAAGGGGATTGGATGCCTACCTCCTGTATAATCATACCAAGAAGGGATGCGATCCCATAGGCCCCGACAATACGCTTATGGTGAGCGGGGGAATACTGACAGCAACCTGCGCTTCCGCGACCGCTCGAACCCATGTGATGGCCAAATCGCCTTTGACCGGACTTTTGGGTAGCGCCAATATGGGCGGGTTTTTCGCCCCGGAGATGGCGTGGGCCGGTTTTCACCATCTGGTCATCAAAGGAAAGGCCAAGCATCCCGTTTATATCTATATCCATAACGGTGAAATCGAGATCCGCGATGCGGAAGGCATCTGGGGCCTGCCGGTAACCGATGCCCAATGGGCGATTCGCGATGATCTTGGCGATCAGGAGGTTAAAAGCATGGTCTGCGGGCCGGCGGGTGAGAATCTGGTCGCGTATGCCAACGTGATGACGGGGATCAAAAATTCAGGTGGTCGAAGCGGTATGGGATGCGTGATGGGATCCAAAAACCTAAAGGCGGTTGCCGCCAGGGGAACCATGGATATCAAGATCGCTCATCCAGTTGAAGCGCTTGAATACAATAAGCGCTTTATCGACCAAATTATCAGTGCAAAGGTTAACCAGACCCAGGGAACTTTGGGTACACCCTTCATCTGGGGTGCCACCAACTCGTGGGGCGGTATTCGGTGCAGGAATTTTCAGTACAATCAGTGTGAATACGCGGATGATATCGAGCCTGAGCGTATTGATGAAATCTGTGAAGAGACCATGGGACCTTATCACATGACGGGCTGTTTTGGTTGTCAGGTACATTGCCGTGCCCAGTATAAGATTACTGAAGGCCCCTATGCCGGGCGGTATGATGAAGGGCCCGAGTACACGTCTCAAGGCGCCTTTGGCGGCGAAACCGACACGCCCCGTGCCAATACGGTTCTGGTGGGTAACCATCTGGTGGACCAATATGGCATGGACAACCTTGAAACCGGAAGCCTCATCGCCTGGGCCATGGAATTGTATGAAAAGGGCATCCTTACCAAGAAGGATACGGATGGTTTGGACCTTTCATTTGGAAACGATGAAGCCGTTATCGAGATGATCGATCGCATCTGCTATCGAAAGGGTTTTGTTGGTGACACTCTTGCCAAAGGAGGTATCCAGGCCTCCAAAGTATTCGGCAAGGATTCCTTTCAATACCTCATCCAGGTGAAAGGGATGTCTAATCTTCACTCCGATGAAAGGGCTACCCCGGCACTGGCATTGAATATCGCAACCGGCTCTCGTGGTTCTGATCATTTAAGAAGCCGGCCTGCGATCGATCTTTACCATCTGCCTCAAGATGTTCTTAGAAGGATATACAGTACACCTATTCCTTATGATGGGCCATTAAGTTCGGAACATACGGAATACATCGGAAAGCCGTGGCAGGTATTTTGGCAAGAGAACTGTTATATGGCAGTCGATTGTCTGGGAATTTGTAAATACCACACGACATTCCTTGGGGCCACATTGCCGAATTTCGAGGATTGGCCCAAGGTGCTTTATTACAATACCGGCCTTGATATGACACCGGAAGAGATATGGATGGTGGCACGAAGGTGCAATATGATTGAAAGGCTTTTCAATCTCAGGGAAGGACTAACCAGAAATGATCTTGAAAAAGGTGATATGCTCAATCATCGATATTTTGACGAACCGACAAGAAGAGGCGCCCCGGAAGTTGTGGGTCGAGTGATTGAGAAAGATAAATTCATCAAGATGATTGATGAATTTTATGAACATAAAGGCCTTGACAAGGATGGAAATCCCAAACCTGAAACGCTCAAAGAACTCGATATAGAGAATGAGCCGTCACACCTTGTGTAAATGTCTTAAAAGCGAGAGGAGAGAATAAAAATGGCTAAAGCCCTATATATTGACTATCAGAAGTGTACAGGTTGTCGACTGTGCGAACTTGTTTGTGCCGTCAAACACGACGGGATCTCCAATCCCACAAGGAGCCGGATAAAGGTCATGAAGTGGGAGGCGGAGGGCCTTTATATCCCCATGTCCTGCCAGCAATGCCAGGACGCCCCGTGCTTAAATGTGTGCCCGGTCAAGGCCATTTCCCGGGATGAAGAATTGGGGCGGGTCGTGGTGGATTATGATGTGTGTATTGGATGCCGGTCCTGTGTGGCCGTTTGCCCATTTGGCGCCATGAATTTTAATGTGATTGACAAAAAAGTGATTAAGTGCGATCTTTGTGACGGAGATCCTCAGTGTGTTCGTTTTTGCGATGTGAATGCTTTGGAATTTGTGTCTCCTGATGAAATCAGCATTGGCAAAAAACGGGATGCGGCCGGTCGATTGTCCAAGGCGGGTAGAGAAGCCGGCGTTTTATTGGCTGAATTATAATTGCGTCTACATTCCCCGCCCTTGATGGGGGGATAAAAGATCAAACATCTAATAAGAGGCCTTCGGTTTCCCGAGGGCCTCTTTTATGTGTATCTGAGAAACAGGCATGGAAATCAACAGGGTCGAATTATTATCAATTGGTATTGATGTCGGCAGTTCAACAAGCCATTTGGTCTTTTCAAAACTCGTTTTGATCAGAGATGAACATTCGCCGACCCAACGATTTGTCATTGAAGAAAGGAGTATCATCTATGAGGGAAAGATCATCAATACGCCTTTATTAAACGATAATACCATTGATATTGATTCATTAACGACCTTTTTTAAGGAAGAATTTAAGCTCGCGGGAATTGATCCTGCAGATATCCACACCGGCGCCGTGATTGTAACGGGAGAGACGGCCAAGAAGCACAACGCCCCCCAAATAGCTGAAGCCCTATCTAATGATGCGGGCAAACTTGTGGCCGCAACCGCCGGCCCCAATTTTGAGAGTCTCCTCGCCGCCATGGGATCCGGGGCCAATGCCCGGTCTAAAGAACACCATAAAACCATCTTGTCATGTGATATTGGAGGGGGCACGTCCAACCTCGCTATATCCAAAAATGGAGAAGTGGTTTCAACGAGTTGCGTTTCCGTGGGTGGGCGTTTGCTGTTCATGGATAAGCAAGGCGTTATCAATAGGCTTACCAAACCAGCCTTTAAGGTGATGAAGCATCTCGGATTGGATTACAAGATAGGAGATCGCATCCTGAAAGAGGATCTGGAAGCCATTGCGTCTGTTTTGGCGGAGGTATTGATAGAGGTGATGACGGGTCCGGCGAGATCTCCTTTGGCAAAAGAATTGATGGTTACGGACGATCTGGATTTTACCCATGGGATCAATGAGTATATGTTTTCCGGAGGTGTGTCGGAGTTTCTCTACGGTGGTTCGGGTGAGTATGATGATATCGGGGAAATCCTTTCAAACAAGATTCGAGCTTTAACCGATCGGCTGAAGGCACCCATTGTGGAGCCACTTAATAAGATCAGGGCGACCGTTATCGGGGCAGGGGCTTATTCCTTGTCCATCTCGGGCTCATCAGGCTTCATGGATGATCATCTCTCCTTTCCCATCAGAAATATCCCCGTGCTTCGGGTTGACGTAGAAGAACCAAAACTCAGTATCGAGCATGTGGTCTCACAAGTCAAGTCGGCGTATCAAAGGTTCGATTTTGTTGAGGGCCGGGAAATGGTTGCCCTGTTTTTTAAGGACCCTGTTAAGGTTAATTATCCCGCCCTGGAATTGTTTGCGAAATCCATTGAAACCGCCCTGCCCAACTCCATTGCCCATCAGAAGCCCGTGATTCTCATTTTTGAAAAGGATATCGCTTGTAGTGTAGGAAATGTCATCCGAAGAGAGACGCGTTTGAACACGAACCTATTGTCATTGGATGAGTTATCATTGGACGATGGAGATTGGATTGATATCGGTGAGCCATTGGTCAAAGGCCAAGTATTCCCCGTGACGGTCAAGTCGCTTGTTTTCCCAGTGAATAATCATTAGGAGCCTAACCACCCGCCAAAAAATAGACCAGATGGATCGTATCTCCATCCTTCACCGGCTTGTTCAGTTCATCCGGAAACGCGCTTTTTCCGTTTAAATAGACTTCCATAATGGGACTTAGTTTTCCGTTTTTTGTAAATATCTCTTTCCCCAGGGGCGGGTATTGCCGGATTAAGTCCTTCAGACATTCTCCGACATTCTTCCCTTGGACCTCGACGGTTTCTTGATCATTGGTATATTGTCGATGGGTTTTATGTAGGTTGATTTTTATGGTCATGTGGATCTCCTTTCTAAACCTCTTTCCTCTGGCCGCAATGATCGCATTGGGGATTTCTGGTAATCTTGAATTCCCTGAACGTCAGGCTCATACCGTCATAGACCAACAATCGACCGGTCAACAATTCACCCATCCCAACAAAATATTTGATCACTTCCGTGGCTTGAATACAACCGATGACACCCGGGGCCACACCGATCACCGGGAATTTCTCTGGCGGAAGTGTGCCGTGATACATGCATCTCAAACAGGGTGATTTGCCAGGGATGATGGTCATGGCACGTCCTTCCAGGCCGCGAACCGCACCGTGAAAGAAGGGGATGTTTTTTTCAATGGCGATCTTATTTAAAAGGTATCTGGTTTCCAGATTATCCATGGCATCCACGATGGCATCACAATCGTTTACGATATCCCGGATATTGCCTTCTTCGATAGTTTTTTTGATGATTTCAATGGCCACATCGGGGTTCAATTGATTGAGTTTGTTTAGGGCCGATTTTACCTTGAATTCACCGATATCCCTGTTCCAATGAAGGACCTGCCGGTTTAGATTGGTTAATTCGATTTGATCATGATCCACCAAACGGATATGACCGATACCGGCTGCGGCAAGATAGATGGATATGGGTGAGCCCAGCCCGCCAGCCCCTGCGATGAGCACCTTGGCCTGTTTGAGTTTTTCCTGTCCTTCTTCCCCGACTTCAGGCATCATGATCTGCCTATCGTATCTTTTTCGTTCATCGACCGTCAACATAACCAGTGTGTTCCTCTTCTCAGTAATTTTCGGGTGGGATTTCGTATCAACATTGGTTCTCGGTTCATGGATCTCTTTTCAGAGACGAAGTACCCCAAATCCCCTTCCCCTTGACGAATGAGGATTAAGGAGGGGGGCGGGAATTTCCGTTCTCTCATAGCGATTTTGTATAGTTTAGTCAAAAATCTGAAAAAAAGCAATCACGGGAAAATGCCTAGTGAAATGTATTGGTGATTATGTTATCAAACAAGACAGTATCGGGATTCCAGATGGAGGTATTACTAAAGGTCTGAACAATGAAGAAACGCATGGCCATTATCACAAGCTATTTTGCTGGTGAAACCTATGGGATGCTGGGTCCTCAAATGGCCGCCACCATTATACAAGGCCATACGGCATTTGAATGTATCGTCATCGCAGTGACCCGCGACGATGACAAGTTGGCTATCAAAAAGGCCCTGGCGGATTATTTTCACAACCAAAGACCCATCATTGGTTTTTCTACCCTGAGCGGCCGTGAAGACCTTTTTTCACTTGCCAGGGAACTCAAGGAAGAAGGGGCAACCACGATCCTCGCGGGTCCTCAGGCGGACCGTGACTTTGTTGGAGAGGTTGAGTGGGAAAGGTATCCATATCGATTCCATGGTCTGGCCGATTGTTTTTCATTCGCCGTGCACGGACCGGCGGAACAGGCCATGGGTGTTTTTGATCTATTGGAGAAAAAGGAGTGGCGCAATGCTTACGGATTGCTCTTCGCTGATAACCTTAATCGGGTGATTCAGGCTGAAGAAAAGGCATGGGATGAAACCTATTTGCATTCCGTTCGTTGGGATAATTTATATCGGGTTGGAGAAAACGGACTACAACGCCTCAATATTTCGACCGGACAAGTACTGCAACAGATTGGTTGCCCTTACGCAGGACACGAAAATAGGGTGGCCATAGACTATCCGGTTTCCATCAACGATTGGGAGGGACGGCGGGTAGAAATCAGTTTAAGAGGGTGTAGTTTCTGTGATGTGGCATCGGATAAAGGGTTTTACGGAGAATTGGACATGGAGACGGTCTTGGACCAGATTCGATGTCTGCCGGGTGATGAGGATGGTCGCAAGATCGCCTTTGAACTGATCAATGAAAACCCGCTTCATGGACTGCCGCGACTGCTTGAGAGAGTCAACAATGATGATCTCTTATTATCCCGGATTAATCTCATTCTTCGTGCTGATTGGCTGATAGGCGGCGAGGAAAGATTGAGAGATGCCTTGAAGTCGGCGCAGGAAATGGGGATAAGCATCCTTGCTTCTTCTGTTGGTTTTGAGGCCTTTGATGATCGGCTTTTGAGGAATTTTCACAAAGGATTGACCGTTGATACGAATATCCGGGCTATACAACTTATGCGCCGGTTAAAAGAGTCATTCCCTGATGTATGGCATTATTCCAGGGAAGAGGGCGCTATTCATGGATTTATCCATCCTACACCGTGGGACACCCATGAGACGTATGTCAACACTCAAAAAAACATATCCATTTACGGTCTTTCAAGAGATATCCTCCCGCCACACAGCACGCCCCTCATTATTCACCATGCTTCCGCTTTAGGGGATTGGATACGGGAGGTCGAAAAGCGGGAAAACTTTCATTTCAAAAGGTATGGGTCCATTATTGGGTGGTGGGACAATCCTTTAGAATTTTATTCTTGACATCATGTTATTTAATGAATAAAATTCTATAAAAATTGAGTATAAAAGAATGATAGATAAAATTAGTTTAAATATTCTGAAGATTTTGCAGGAAAAGGCCAGGATTCCCAATGTGGAAGTCGCGCGCCAGGTAGGTATGGCCCCATCCGGTGTATTGGAGCGAATCCGAAAGCTGGAAAAGCTGGGTTATATTGACGGCTATGAGGTACGATTGAACCCCAAGCGCTTCAACCGAAACCTTGTGGCCTTTGTCATCGTTTATACTCAAAAGGCAACGGATGAGAAGAGTGTCGCCAGAAGCCTATCGGCGATTCCGGAAGTCCAAGAGGTTCATTATGTAGCAGGGGAAGACGCCTTTCTGATCAAGGTCCGCGTATCGGATAATGAAGATCTCGGTCGATTTGTCCAACAGAAGATTTCAAACATGAAAGCGGTCAAATCGACTCGGACAAGTATTGTTTTATCAACCTATAAGGAGACGGCGAGAATACCGATTGATGATACGAATTAGATTCCATCCAGTGATAGATCATTTCCGGATGAAGCGTTCGGCGATCAGCATTCAGCTCTCGGTTGATTATGGGTTTTCAAAAGTTTTGGTTGATTGCTGAAGACTGACGGCTTAAATCCAAACACTTTTTTTATGGATGAACATCAATGAAAAAATGGGGTGAATGAATGATTCGAATGAATGAGCATTATCTTAAACTTCAAGCATCTTATTTGTTTTCCGATATCGCGAAACGTGTATCCGCTTTCCAGGAGGCTCATCCGGATAGAGAGATTATAAAATTGGGTATTGGTGATGTGACTCGTCCCCTGCCCATGGCCTGTATAGATGCCTTTCATCGAGCGGTGGATGAAATGGGGGATATCTCTACATTTCGCGGGTACGGTCCGGAACAAGGGTATGGCTTTTTGCGGGAAAAAATCGCCAGGGAGGATTTTCAGTCACGAGGCGCGAATATTTCCCCGGATGAAATTTTTGTGAGTGACGGCGCAAAATGCGATACCGGAAATATTCAGGAAATTTTTTCCACTGATATTTCCATTGCCATCCCGGACCCGGTCTATCCGGTCTATTTGGACACCAATGTCATGGCAGGCCGCACGGGATTTTATGAAAATGGGCGGTATCACGGGATTGTTTATCTGGACGGTACACGGGAAAACGGGTTTATTCCCGACTTGCCGAAAGGCAAGGTTGACCTGATCTATTTATGCTTCCCCAATAACCCGACGGGCGCCACGATCAGTAAGTCGCAACTTCAAAGATGGGTGGATTATGCGCGGGAAAACCAGTCCATTATTCTTTATGATGCCGCCTATGAAGCCTTTATCCAAGACCCTGATCTCCCCAAGTCTATCTATGAGGTCGATGGGGCCAGGGATGTAGCCTTAGAATTTCGAAGCTTTTCCAAGAGCGCGGGGTTCACCGGGATCCGTTGCGCATATACCGTGGTCCCGAAAGCATGTGAAGCATTTACAGGCAGAGGAGAAAAACATCCTTTAAATACATTATGGCATCGGCGTCATACCACCAAATTTAACGGTGTATGCTATCCGGTTCAACGGGCGGCCGAGGCGGTTTATAGCGATGAAGGCAAGGCGCAGGCCAAAGCGCTCATTGATTATTATCTAAGAAATGCTGCATTGATCCGCCAAGAGATATCAGCGTTGGGTTATGATTGCATAGGTGGCGATCATTCACCCTATATCTGGGTGGATACCAAAACAGACTCATGGGCGTTTTTTGATCAATTGCTTGAAAAGGCCGGTGTGGTCTGCACGCCCGGTGCCGGGTTCGGTCGGTGCGGTGAGGGTTATATCCGTATCAGTGCTTTCAACCACTATGAAAAGGTCGAACAAGCCATGAGAAGAATCCGGGAGGTGTTATAGCTTTTTGACCGAACTGATGCCGTTTTGCATTAGGTTTTATTTCAAAGCGAACAGGCACAAGGCGCAGGGCCCAACGCGTAAGGTTTTAACATACATTCGGATTTAAAGCTGAGTCTGCTTAAAATAGGGACTGTAATGAGCCATAAGAAATTAGTGTTTTCCCTTTGCGCCTTGTGCCTGTCCAATTTTCTTGAAAAATTTCCATGCCTACTCAGTCATTTTTAAAAATCATGTAACAATATAAGGAAGACCGCTTATGCCCATGTTTAAATCGTTTGAAAATCGATTAAGCCCCATACTCAAAGAGATCGTTGAGCATTTTGGGACGCCGTTTCATATCTATGATGAGGTCGGAATTCGGGAAACCGGTCAAGATGTTATCAGAGCGTTTTCCGGGTTTGGGGGGTTCAGGGAATATTTTGCCGTGAAGGCATTGCCCAACCCGAGTATCTTAAAAATCATGAAAGATATGGGGTTTGGGTTTGATTGCAGTTCCATCGCGGAGCTTGTCATGGCCCGCCGGGTCGGTGCGCGTGGTCAGGATATCATGTTTACATCCAATAACACATCTCATGACGAATTTAAGGTAGCGGCGGAAGATGGCGGATGCATTTTAAACCTTGATGACATCACTCTTATTCCCAAGGTTCCGGTCATGCCTGACCTGATTTGTTTTCGTTATAACCCCGGGCCTCGAAGGACCGGCAACAGTATTATCGGCAATCCCGTGGAATCCAAATACGGCGTGAGTCACGACCAGATCCTTGAGGCCTATGGAACGGTCAGGGATCGCGGGGCCAAACGATTCGGGCTTCATACCATGTTGGTTTCCAATGAACTCCATTACGAGTATATGGTCGAAACAACCCAAATGGTACTGGATATCGCCGAGTGGGTCTATCGGGAATTGAACATTGTTTTTGATTTTATTAATATTGGCGGCGGGTTAGGTATTCCGTACCGCCCTGATCAAAAACCATTGAATCTTGATGCCATGGCTAAAGAGATCAGAGAGCTGTTTTTAAAGTTTAAAGAACACAACAGCTACATGCCGAAGCTTTTTTTAGAAAGCGGTCGCTATATGACCGGTCCGCATGGTGTCCTGGTCGTAAGAGCCATCAACCGGAAAGAGATCTATCGGCAATATATCGGCGTGGATGCATGCATGTCGGCTCTCATGCGGCCGGCCATATATGGGGCCTACCATCACATCACGGTTTTAGGAAAGGAATCCGAGCCTCCGGCCGGACCGGTGGACGTGGTGGGTTCACTGTGCGAGAACAATGATAAGTTTGCCATACTGAGGATGCTGCCGCATATTGAAGATGGGGATCTCCTTTGCATTCATGACACCGGGGCGCACGGTCATGCCATGGGCTTTAACTATAACGGCAGATTGCGTCCCAAGGAGTTGCTGCTCCGTTCCGATGGCTCTGTTGAATTGATTCGACGTGAAGAGACGATTGACGATTATTTTGCTACATTGGATTATGAACCCAAGGTGTTTAACCCGATCTGATTGCTAAAACCACCTGGAACATTTTGGTTGTTTTTTCGAAAACAATATGGGTGGTTTTGTATAAAGTCGGAAAACACGCGTTTTGGTCATTCCGGCCTGCCTGTGCGTGTCCGCACGCAGACAGGCGAAGGCCGGACTCCGGTATTTTCGGTTAGTTACGTAGGCTCGGGATTCCGACCTTCATCGGGGTGACAACTTTTTACGAGTGCATAAATTTTATTTTTTAAATATCGAATCAAAACGGATTACCCTGAATCGATTGCATGGGAAGATTCAGTTGAGAGACAAACATGGGGATAAGAGAAAGAGCTTTGGCGCGTCGAAAAAAAATGGTCGCTCATCGCGCTATGAACTTTACGGAGGCCGAAGATTGGGACCTGTTGTTCTGGCAGGATCAAACCGCGGAACAACGTTTATCGGCATTGGTTTCTATCCGTCAAGATGTTTTAAAGGTGGAACAAGGCAGAAAACAAAGGTCTCGTATCAAAAATCGAGGAGATTGACGATGGCCGTCATTCAAGACTTTGAAGACATGCTTGCAAGGCATAAAGTCAGATATCTGATTATTGGTGGGCTTGCTTTTATTTATCATGCTAAGCCCCGTTATACGAAAGATATGGATCTGTGGATTGATCCGAACTTGAAGAATGTGAAATGCGCCAATAATGCCCTCTCGGAATTTGGTTGCCCTTATCTATTAGATGCTAGAAATCCGAAGGAGATTTTGCAACTTGGCGTCGCTCCGGATAGGATAGACATTTTGCTTCATATGGAAGGCGCAACATTTGAGACAGCCTGGAGGAAACGGATCAAAGGATATTATGGCAATGTTAAGGTAAACTGGGTGGATATTGATACGCTGATCCGAATAAAAGGTCGAATCGATAATCCGCGCCATCAGGAAGATGTCCGTGTTTTACGTGAAGTGAAAAGGATACGTGCCAAATCAAGACCCTTCTAAATAGGTCGCTCACCCCAATGCGCGGCGATGGTGCCGAACATGAATCGTTTATAGCTGACATTGCATAAGCCAACTTCAGCCATTAAAGCTGCCAGTTCCTCAGGCTTCATGAATTCGAGAGTGGAGGCAGGTAAATATTGATATGCCTTTTTTTGGCCCGCGATGAGGTGACCAAGGAAGGGAATGATGTTTTTCATATGAAAAAGGACAAAAGGTCGTATCAGGCGATAAGGGTTAGGTGAGGTTTCAAGGCATACCACCCGGCCGCCGGGTTTGACCACGCGTATCTGTTCTTTTAAGGCCGCACCGATATCCGTTACGTTTCTCAAGAGAAATCCGGATGTAACGACATCGAAGGTGTTGTCCGGGAAAGGGAGTTGTAAGGCATCCGCCCGGCACCAGGCGATTTTTCGGCCTCCCGGTCGACGGTGTCCCATATCTATCATCTCTAAGGTGAAATCCACACCGACAACACGGTTTGTCTTATTATTTCTCAACACCTCGAAGGCAATATCGCCGGTTCCGGTCCCTACATCCAGAACGTGGCCACCTTTCGGGATGCAAGCAATATTAACCAAAAAATGGCGCCAACTTTTATCCCTCCCAAAAGTCATTATGCGGTTCAGGGTGTCGTAATGACTTGAGATGCGTGCAAACATCGTTCGGACAAGGGTTGGCCGGGATCGGTCTTTCATGATCAAATTTTTTGCCCTGGGATTCAATGATAAACGCCCTCCGAATCATTTATCTGGGGAGGGCGTCAATTTTATATCATCCGAACGCTCTAAAAGGCAATGGAAAAGGTTACTCCGCCGTAGATGTAATCGGATTCGCCTTCAAAGCTGGTTGATTGAAGCAAGTAATCAGCCTCGTCCGATAATGGGAATGAATAGGCCACCATCGGCGTCATTGTGATGTATTCACCGAAGGGAAGGGTCGTACTTACTGAGATATTTCCATCGTGTAAGGCCTCGTATCTATTGGTTGTGGGATTTAGGTTGCTGTCAACTTCCACGAAACCATCATCTTCAGATTTGTAGTAGCCCAATGATCCGGACAGATCCAATGTCAACCTCTCAGATAATTCGATGGAATGAGAAATTCCAAGAGAAAAATACCATCCTGGTATTGCCCCGATATCCTTATATATGGTCAATGAGGGTGCGAGGAATATGTCCATGCTGGCGCTGGCATATATTTCTTGGGTATCGTCCAATCCATCCAGGCCATAATAGATATAGCCAAACTCCAAATCCACAGGTCCTGAACTTGTCCCATAGGAGAGTGTAAAATCTGTCTCTTCCCAGGCGCTTTTATCGGTGGTTGTGGGGTCCGTGTCATCCAAGGCACTATCGATATTGCCCCACAGATTAAGGCTCATGTTTTTATGGGAGACTGTCGTAGAAGGTTGGATCACGATACTGTCATCGCTTAACTCATATCCCCGCCATACGTATTTGTTAGATATGCCCACATCTGCCGAAGCCGTTGGTTTCTCTTCTTCCGCCCAAACCGCGAATGCTGTTAAAATGATCATCATCCCCATGAATAAATGTATTGTTCGAGTAGCTTGAACTCTCATTTTTTTCTCCAATCTTTCTTTTTTTGAATTGGTTATTTTTAAAATAATTATTTTTTTGAATATATAAGCCTATTGAAGGGGGTCTGTCTGGAGCCAATCTCCCGGTTCGAGACAGACAATGCATTCATTATTCAAAACAAGTAAAGGTTCTGCATCCGCTCCGTTTTTAGTGTTGGACATAGGATGAAATCTCGAAATCCGGATACGCATTCCCGCGGTGTTCCGCATAATCCAAACCTTCCGCCTCTTCTTCAGGTGAAACCCTTAATCCCATGGTTTTATCGATGATTTTAAACATCAGGAAGGCTGTGCAAAATGTCCAAATAAAAGCAGAGCCTATACCCAGGAGTTGGACCCCGATTATCTTCGCGGATGTCCCTTCCATGTAAAAGATACCGGCCGCCAACGTTCCCCATGCGCCGTTCACACCGTGGACAGAGATGGCACCAACCGGATCATCCACTTTGATGCGATCAAAGAAGAGAACTGAAAAAACAACGATGACACCTGCGATCGCGCCTATTATGACCGCGCTTGATGGCGATACAGTTGCGCATGGTGCAGTTATGGCCACCAGGCCTGCCAATGCGCCGTTCAGGCTCATACCCACTTCCGGTTTACCGAATTTTATCCAGGATGTGAACATCGCCAAAACAGCTCCTGCTGCCGCAGCCAGATTGGTGTTGACAAAGATCATGGCGATATCTTTTGATGCCGCGGTGGTGGAACCCGGATTAAACCCAAACCATCCCAGCCAGAGGATGAAGACTCCCAGAGCCGCCAGAGGGATATTGTGCCCAAGGATTGGTTTGATTGTGCCGCCTTTTCCATATTTTCCCAAGCGCGGCCCCAGCACAATAGCTCCTGCCAATGCGGCCCAGCCGCCGACGGAATGGACAACGGTTGAGCCTGCAAAATCGATAAAACCGAGACTTTCCAACCATCCACCGCCCTTATAGAGGCCGCCCCAGGCCCAACTGCCGAAGACGGGATAAATAATCGCGCTGATAAATATGCTATAGATGATATAGCCTGAGAATTTGGTCCTTTCCGCCATGGCACCTGAGACAATGGTGGCTGCTGTAGCTGCAAAGACGACTTGAAACATCCAGAACGCAAATACCCATGGATCGCCGTCCCTAGAGAAGTCACTTAGAAAGAAACCCGAGGTTCCAATCCAGCCTGACTTGGAAATGCCAAACATAATACCGAAGCCGATAGCCCAATAAGCCAGCGACCCCATTGAAAAATCCATAAGGTTTTTCATCATGATGTTTACGGCATTTTTAGCGCGTGTAAAACCGGCCTCTACCATGGCAAACCCGGCTTGCATGAAGAACACCAATGCGGCTGCAATTAAGGTCCATAGATAATCAGCATGGGATTGAACAAGCTCGATGGCTTCTTTATTGGTGAATGGTGTTGGCGGGCTGTTGCCGTCCTCCGCCCATGCCACACCCAAATATGGTAGTAACAAGAGTATAGATATAATGATGTATTTTATTTTCATGATATATAACCTTCCTTTCTAGATAGCATCTTTCCCGGATTCTCCTGTCCTGATCCGAATGACCTCATCAACGGAAATGAGAAAGATCTTTCCATCACCTATCTTGCCTGTCGTGGCTGTTTTTTGAATTGTTCGGACTGCCTCCTCGACCATGGATGATTCTAAGACAATTTCCAACTTAATCTTGGGAACAAAGTCCGTTTGGTACTCTGCGCCCCTATAAATTTCAGTATGTCCTCTCTGACGGCCAAAGCCTTTGACCTCGCTGACCGTCATTCCTTTGATACCCAGTGGCGCTAATGCGTTTTTGACATGATCCAGCTTAAATGGCTTAATGATCGCCTCAATCTTTTTCATTTGAACTCTCCTTCCGGTTCCGAATTTAGTTAGTACACTTTATCCTGTGACAGGTTTTCAATGCATAGAGCAAGGCTCGTACCATTTTTATCTGGGAGGGTCTTGTCTGTCTATGTGATTGTATTTGCTTGGAATTTTTAAAGCAGATGCATGAAAGGCGAGAGCAAGGTAAATACATTTATGTTATAAATAGAATTGTAATATACATAAATGTATTATTATTTAGAATATCTGCAAATTTGTATATTATATTTTGACTGACATCGTGAGAATAAGCCCTTCGTTCCGGACGAAAGAAATTTTCAAAAGGTACACCTTCGGAGTGATGTTTGGAGGATTTAAACAGATCCTTGTCTTCGTATTCGGCATCCAATTCCTTTGAGATTGGGTGTGCCGAACTCCTTTCCTATCTTATCCATGGAGGTGAGCATATTGTAATTGGATTTTTTCCATCCATATTGGGGGTCTGTCCCGTCTTCGGGAAACCACCATCCATATGCCGCGTTAACGACGCGCGGATGAATCTCATCCGTCAGTTTGGCTGTTTGTGTAATGGTCCCGCTTAGGGTCTCAATAACGACCGGGTCTCCCTCTTTGATATTCAGCTTTGCGGCGGTTTCCGGATGAATTTCTATCAAGGGATTCGGTCTTCGTTTACGTAAAGGCTCCAGCCATCGATAAGAAGAATGAAGGTAATTCGGATCTTTGGCACTGGTGAGTACCAAGGGGAATGCGGGGTCATCCTTTTCCGGAGGGCCTTTCCATACGGGCAGAGGTGAAACCTTGTTTTTCTCCGCCTCGGTCAACATAAGCTCCACTTTGCCTGAAGCAGTGCGAAAACCGGAATCCAGGTATTTTTGAAAACGTTCTTCGCCTTTTATATAACCCATATCGGCAAATTGCGCAAAATCTAGTCCAGTAGGTTCCAGCAACTCATCGAGTATATCATGATAATCATCGTACCAATATTCTTTCCGGGTCATGGCCTTACCCAGTTCATTGATAATCTTAATATCCGGCCAGCACTCTTCCGGCGGGTCCACCACCTTGGGCCTGGCAAGCAGGACACCGTGTCCCAGACCGCAATGCCCGATGTCGTTAAACTCGAAATGGGTGGCCGCCGGAAGTACGATATCCGCCAGGGATGCCGTGGGCGTCATGAAGATGTCCGCTACGGCAATAAAATCCAGGTTCATGAACGCTTCGAGTGTGCTGGGACTATGCCCTTGTGCCAATAGAGGATTAGCACACTGGACATAGGCGGCCTTCATGGGATAGGGTACACCCTCCAGGACCGCTTTTTTAAAATATGCCGGCGGAATGGTCATCAACTTGGGAAGGCCCCCATGATGGACGTGGATCATTTCTTTTCTTTTTGACGGAAGCAGATCCGCCCTGACGAATTTGCCAAGGCTCTTAAAGGGTGGTTCATTAGCCTGGATATTGCCTCCTGCTATATCCAGATTTCCGCAAATAGCCATCAGGCTGATAAGGGCCCTGGAGGTATCAAATGTTTGGATGTTTTGTTCTATAGGGTTACCCCATTGGATCGCAGCCGGCCTGGACTTTGCGTATGCCCGGGCGGCCTTTCGAATAAGCTCGGGCGAAATCCATGTATATTGGGACATGTATTCCGGCGAATAATCCGTAATTGTTGATGCCAGTTCATTGAAACCATGGATCCAGTTTGCGGTAAAGTCTTTGTCGTATAGATTTTCTTGGATGATCACGTTTATGAAGGCAAGGGCCAGGGCATTATCCGAGCCGGGCCGTATTTGAAGCCAATATTTGGCCCTGCCGCCCAGATCCGTCCTGCGGGGATCAATAACAATGAGATCCGTCCCCTGTTTCAATTGGTCAAATAAGAGACTGCAAATCTCGCCCTCTTCATTGGTAGCGGTGATATTGCTTCCCCAGAGAATGACCAGTTCACTCTTATGATGAAAATCAGCCACTGGATAGAATCCGCAGGTCATGACCCCGGATATCTCCCGGGGGGCATGGCAAACATCCTGGGTGGCCACCACATTGGGTGACCCGAAGGTATTGGCCAGGCGAATGAGTCCGAAATGTTCAATACCCTTAGGCATACCTTGACAGAAGGCAACAGCCTTTGCACCATAGGTTTCCTTAACCCCCCTAAGGTTCTTGACAATGGTCTCTAGGGCTTCCGACCATGTGATTCTTTCCCATTTCCCTTCCCCTCTTTCTCCGATTCGTTTGAGGGGATGCCTGAGTCGATCAGGGTGGGTCAACCGTTCATGGGATGCCAGTCCTTTTGGGCATGTATAGCCTTTATTTAAATAACCGTCCGGGTCCCCTTTGATCCGAATGATATGGTTATCCTTCACTCCCACCAAGAGGGCGCAACCACCGTGGTCCATCCTGGCGCAGTGGGTCTTTTTCCAATGGATTCCGTTGTTCATCTGTCTTTCCTTCTCATAAACTGGTTTTTGTTATTATGATACAAAATGCGGATTTGTAAGGCAAGGTCCTAAGTGAAGGGAGGTAAGGAGCGTGGAGGAAGTTTGAAGATTTCCTCCATGAAAGCGAAATGTTGTTTATTTACGTTGATTCTCTCTGCTTTTTGCTCTGCAGCTTCTTTTCCACCACGCAATAGATACCTTCTCCCTCGTGACCGGGGATAAAGCATTGGTTGTCCGAGATGCAGGCAGCTTTTCCAAGATCCCCATCCTTCCATCGTTTGATAAGGGCTGGTTCTCGGATAAAGGGTCGACTCATGGAGAAATAATCAGCTACCCCATCATCCAGCATTTTCTCGGCCACGGTAAATGATCGTATGCCACCGACCAGTATGATGGGAATGTTTAGGGTCCCTTTAAAACGCTTCCCCGCCTCTCGAAAATAGGCTTCTTTCTGCTCCGAACTAATCTTTTCCCTGGAAGGACTTAATGGCCCGGAGATAAAGGTACCACCGCTGACCTCGATGGCATCGATGCCGCCCTCTTGCAGCAATACGGCGATTTCAAGAGCGTCTTCCAACGTGAGGCCGTCTTTAATAAAATCTTCATTATTCATTTTTATAAGTATAGGATATTCACCTCCTAAATTTTCCCTCAAGCTTGCGAGCACCTCCAAGACCAAACATGCACGATTTTCGAGTGAACCTCCGTAGGGTTTTTTTCTTTTGTTAAAGGCCGGGGATAAAGATTGGGAAAGAAGATATCCGTGCGCAGCGTGGATCTGAACCCCATCAAACCCGGCATCTTTGGCCCGGCGGCCCGCAAGGCCGAAGTCTTCGATAAGGTCTTTAATAAATTGGTCACTCATCTCAATACGTTCGCCTTTGCCGATCCCTTCGACTTTTGAAAGGGCCATAGGTGACTGCCCTATTAATTTACGATTTGCAAAGTAGCCCGCATGGGCAAGCTGGAGGATGATTTTTCCACCGTGTTCATGAACCGCGGCTGTCATTTTTTGAAGCCCTTCGATTTGATCGTCCTTGTAAACCCCAAGTTGCCAAGGGGCCGCCTGCCCATCCTTTCGAATGTATGCATGGCTACTGATAATAAGCCCCACGCCACCTTGGGCCAACTCCCCCATGAGGGCCACCAGGCGAGGGGTACATGTACCATCATCCGTGGACATGCCTTCCCAAGTGGCGGAACGGACAAAGCGGTTGCTAAGTTCCATCCCATTGATGCTTGTCTTTTCAAAAAGTTCAGGCATGAACGTCTCCCTTATCCTCAAGGTTTAATGCTGTTCGGTTATGTTCGTTTTTGCTAGGCGATATTAAATGGTATAAGGTGTAAGGTATATGGTATAGGATATTCTATTGAAATCTTTATCTTCTTCAATCTTGTCCCCGTAAGCCATAAACAGTAAACATATCCTCCTCCGCAAACCAAGCTGCGTATTCAGGTCATTTCATCTTTATGGGGGTTCATCCTTTTTGGATCTGGTTAGACATGAAAATGTTTCTAGAAAGGAGAATGCGATCCCCAGTATCTTAGGCAGAAAGACATGTTTCATTTATATTAAAGACCGAGATAGGTTTTTCGGATGATTTCATCTTGAAGCAGTTGGTCGCCGGTCCCTTCAGCAATGATTTTCCCTGATGAAAGGACATAATTGCGGGTTGTCATTGTAAAGACCATCTTGACCTCTTGCTCCACCAGAAGAATAGTGATTCCAAGCTTTTTGATCTCCATTATCTTTTTGAAGACTTCATCACGCATCATGGGAGCAAGGCCGGTAGAGGGTTCATCAATGCACAACAACTTGGGCGTGGACATCAAGGCTCTTCCAACTGCAAGCATCTGTTGTTCGCCACCTGATAAGGTCCCGGATATTTGTTTCGATCGACCGTGAAGGACAGGAAATAATTGATATACCTGATCCAGATTTTCCTGAGTTTGTATTTTATCTTTCATGAGATAGGCGCCCGCCATCAGGTTGTCGAGCACCGTCATTTCACGAAACGGTCGTCGTCGTTCGGGACAATGGATCAGTCCCTTTTTGACAATTTCGTTGGCCGGAATCTGATCCATCCTTTCCCCGTTAAAGATCACCGATCCTTTAATGATGATGTCTCCCTGAGTCGATCGACGGGTGATTTCCTTTTCCCAGGCCACCAAACCGCTGATGGTCCTCAATAACGTGGATTTGCCGGCCCCGTTGGGACCGACCATACTGACCAGTTCGCCCTCATCGACATGCATGCTGATGTTATTGAGGAGTACGGCTTTATCATAAGAAACCGTTAGATTGGTAACGTCCAGAAGCAAAGTTTACACTCCTCCTTGGCCTAGATAGGCCTCAATGACTTTTTCGTTTTTTACAACCTCTTCCGGTGGACCGTCCGCAATGATGGTCCCGAAGTCGAGTACCACAATCCGATCTACGATCTTCATGAGTTGTTGAAGTTTGTGTTCTACGATGATCATGGCCGGTCCTTCACTATGCAATCTTCCAAACCGACCGCCCTTGTGAAGTCTTTTGATGGATTTAGCCATCAAATCCGTTTCAGCAGGACTCAGCCCGCCGAAAGGCTCATCCAAGAGGAGGAGGTCAGGCTCCGTTGCAATGGCCCGGGCAACCTCCAGCCGCTTTAGATCCCCTTGGGAAAGGGTGGATGCATCCTCCAGGGCCATATCGGAAATACCGGCGAATTCGAGGGCATCCATGGCCTTAGCCTCGATTTTTTTGACCCACTCGCCCCGCTTCATGGCCCGGGGACACTGGCAAGAGACCATAACATTAGCGATGATGGGTAAACGTCGGAATGGTCGCATATTCTGAAAAGTACTGGCAATGCCCATATTTACGATGGTCCATGTTTTTCGACCGACTACCTCTTTACCTCTAAAACGAACGCTTCCGGTGTCAGGTCTTAATATGCCCATGATAAGACGGATTAAGGTTGTTTTGCCGGCACCGTTTGGGCCGATGAGGCCTAAGACCTCTTTTTGGGCCATATGAATATGGACGTTATTAATGGCTCGGAGTCCTCCAAAACTCTTATCCAAGCCCTTGATATCCAAAAAAGGGGCATCCATATCAGACATCCTCTAACTCTTCTCTGAGTTCTCGACGGGAAACCTTGCCCACATCCGTCTTGGGGAGCTCGCCCCGGAACTCGATGATTTTGGGAACCTTGTAATGGGCCAGATTTTGACGACAGAATTCCATAATTTCCTCCTCTGAGATCCTGCCCCTGGCCTCACTTTGAAGAACCACGTAGGCCTTGATTAATTGACCCACTGAAGGATCGGGCACACCTACCACGCCGGCGGCCTTAATTTGCGGGTGGCTGTAAAGCACCTCTTCCACATGCCTGGCAAATACCGAATACCCTTTGTATTTAATGAGGTCTCTTTTCCGATCGAAGAAGTGAAAATAACCCTCATCATCCATCCGAACCAAGTCACCGGTCCTCAACCATTTTTCACCGTCTATTTCTATGAAGGACTCCTTTGTCTCTTCCGGTCTTTTCCAGTAACCCTGCATGATGTGGGGACCGCTCAAGATCATCTCACCCACTTCGTTTACAGGCATGAATTCCGTGCCCTCTACTTCAATTATGGCAGCCTTGACATTGGGAAGAGGCAACCCAAAGGAGCCTCTTTTCGGCCTATGGTGGGGTGTGATATGGCTCCCGGAGGTGGTCTCCGTCATACCATAGCCTTCCAAAATAACGGACTTGGTACGCCTCTCCCACCCTTCCATGGTGGAATCGTGCAACGTATCCGCACCGCAAATGATCAGTTTGAGACGCCTCCAGTCCACACGGTCTGTTTTTTCATATTCCTTCAGACCATCAAAGAGCGTCGGCACGCCATAAAAAACTGATGCCTGGTAGCGTTCCATGTCCGAAAGGATAGCATCCACGTCCGGGGTCGTAAAAAGAACAATGGTATAACCCTGGATAAGGCTATTCAACATCACAACCACCTGTCCAAATATATGAAAGAACGGCAGGAATGCGATAACCGTCTCGTCGCCTTCTTTCAATAGGGTTGTAAAGGATGCGGACATGGTCCGAAGGGATATGATATTGCTATGTGTGAGTATGGCCGCCTTGGGGAGCCCCGTGGTTCCACCGGTGTAAGGAAGGGCGGCGATATCTTCCTTCGGATTGATACTCACTTGCGGCGGTTGAGGGGGGTATTTTTTAATCAGGTCTTTAAATAAATAGATCCCTTTTTCTTGAATATATTGGGGTGTGGGTATTGCCGTTCCCCTATAAGCGTTGGACAGGGTCTTTTGGCCGATCAATCTCTTCAAAAAAGGGAGGTAATTTCCAATGCTGGTCAGGATTACCTTTTCTATTTCGACACCTGTATTACGTACATTGTCGTAGAGAATATCCTCACTGATGATGGCCTTGGCCTCACTATCCACAAGCTGGTGTTTGACCTCTTTACTGGTATAAACAGGGCTGATGGGAGTGATTCTGGCCCCGAGTTTTAAAGATGCAAAATAGGCAATGACATATTGGGGGCAATTCAATAGGTACAGGGCCACTGTATCCCCTTTTTGAATACCAAGGTCGGCAAGGGCGGTGGCAAAGCGGTCGACTAGGTCCTTGAGGGCGCTGTAGCTGATTTTTTTGCCATAGAAGATCAAGGCGGTTCTCTTCCCATGCTTTTCAACCGTTTGTTCAAACGATTCAGGGATGGATACATCCGGGATAGCTATTTCTTCAGGTATGCCTTCTTCGTAATATTTTAACCAGGGCTTCGACATGTAAATTTCTTTGGTGTCCATTGTTCATCCTTATGGCTGTTTGTTAGTTTGCAATAGGGTTTATATTAATCCAATTCCGCCGTACAGATCCGGCATGTTTTTCGTCGCCAAAAGTTTCTTTTCTTACACCGAGGACATTCCTTTTCTATTTTATCTCGCAGCCAAGGAAAAAGCCCATCAGGCATATATAAAAGTATTAAGATAATAATGCATGCGAACATTAATGTTCGACCTTGTTCCCAAAATCGAAGCAATTCAAGCAAAGGAAAAAGAACAAATACGGCCCCTATAGGGCCATAGATACTTACGATGCCTCCGAATATGGACCAGATGACCACCTGGAAGGATAAGGATACCTCAAGGGTTGACGGGCCCGCGATCCTCATATAGTGGGCATAAAGTCCTCCGGCAACACCGGCAAAGAACCCGCTTAAAGAAAAAGCCAGGAGTTTATATCGTGTGGTATTGATCCCAGCAGTCCTGACGGCTATTTCATCCTCCCGGATGGCATGAAGGATAATACCCAGCTTGGAGTCGGTAATGGCCCACATGATGGTACACAGACCCAGCATTATGATTGCAATGATATAATAAGAAATGACTTTGGACCGGGCAATGCGTTCAATGCCTGAAATACCCAGTTCACCACCCAATTGATCAGGAAAAGCAAAAACAATACCTATCAGGATGATGGGGAAGGCCAGGGTGGTTAGGGCCAGATATGTCCCCTTCAGTCGAAGACACGGGATGCCTATAATCAATCCAGCCAGGACCGCAACCAATGCGCCTATGGGGATGCTGCCCCACGGGGGGATATGGATATGGTGATTGAGCAAGGCCGCCGAGTAAGCTCCTACTCCAAAGAACAGGGCATGCCCGAAATTCATTTGACCGGTATAACCGGAAAGCAGGTCCCAACTTGCGGCAAATATGGCATAAATACAGGTAAGCGTAAAGATCCGGAGCATATAGGGGTCATTTCCGATCACAGGTAAAACAGGCAACAGCAAAACAAAGAGAAAAAACAGTATGACCACGACTCGTGAGGGGAGAACCAGAACCTCTTTTTTAAGTATGGTGAATAGCTTTCTAAAATAAAATATAATAAGATCCATATCTATCTTTCTTCCTCAAAGCTCACTCCAAAAAGGCCATCCGGCCTGATGAGCAGTACCAGGATCATGATGGATAGGGCCACAGAGCCCTTTAGAAAGGCGCCTGCAGGAATTAGAAAAACCACCAAAGACTCTGCAAAACCCAAAATATAGGCCCCGACAAAACTACCCTTCAGACTGCCCAACCCCCCCAGAACCACAACGGCCATCATCATAATAAGTGGATGCTCCCACATTCGCGGATTAATAACGGTAAGCGGGACCACAATCGCCCCCGCAAAGCCGGCCAATCCCACGGAAATGGCCGTGGCGAGCATGGCGATTCGCGATTCGTTAATCCCCATCAGGTTGGCTACTTCCCGGTCTTGTGCGGTGGCCCGTATGGCCAGACCGGCTCTGGTTTCCATGAGAAGAATCCATAGGCCCCCCATCACAACGAAGGCCGCACCGAAAGTCAGTATCTGCTGATAAAAGACCTTCACACCTAAAATAGGCACAAATCCTTTGATCAAAGCGGGGACACTTAAATAAGAGCTTTTAAATATGAGCGTCATGATTTCCTGAAAGGCCATGGCCAAGGCGATGGTCGCGATTAGCACGGCACCGTGATGCTCACGGATGGGGTTGATTACGATCTGGTAGGCTATAGTGCCGAGGAGAGTGACCAGAATGACTGCCATAATCATGCCCCAACCCGGGTGTATGCCCATCTTGGTAGAAACCAGATAGATACAGTATGAAGCCACCATGTAGAAGGCGGTGTGGGCCAAATTGACAATCCGGGCCGCCCCAAAGATAATGGAAAACCCGATGGCCAGAAGGGCATATGTGCTTCCGCTGATGAGACCGGTAATAAAGATGTCTAATAAAATCATAGGTCCTCAAAGCATGGTACGACGTGCCCCCCCTCTTGAACCTGAATGGTAAAAGAGTGGAGTCACGTCGAATAATGCATTCGTATTTATTACTTATAAGCTTCAATTACCCAGGGTGGGATCTTAATGGGGACAATTCCCTTATAAGTGACTTCAGGAGCCCCTTGAGCGGCCACCCACTTATAGGGCCAGACGCCTTTGAGTTTGCCGTCCTGCCATTGTGTGGCAAGACCGGTGGAATAGCCAGGACCAAATTGGATATCATGCAGATGGCGCCCTTCGCTATCCTTTACATATTTTATGGTAGAGGTTGTGTTCTTGAATACGCGATTCTCCAGGATGGATACGATTTTGTCGGAATTCAGGGTTCCGGCCTCCTCAATAGAGGGAGCAAGCGCGAAGAGAATCGCATCATACGTACCTGCTGTATAGGTGGGGGTCTCTCCGAATCGCTTCACATACGCGTCTACAAAGGCCTTTGTATTTTCATTTTGCTCAACATCACGAGCGTAAGTATTGGAGGTCATGACATAATTGCCCATTCCCTGAGTGGCCTCCCAAAAATCGTCCTTCTGGGCCTCTACATTGATGCCCATCTGTATGGCCGGTATCTTGAGTTCGCCTGTCTGTCTTGCAAAGGGGATCCCTACCGGGCCGGAAAAGATTGCGTAAATAATGTGGGCTCCGGAACGCTGGATGGCAGTTAGTTCGGCCGTCACATCTGTTGCATTTGCAGAAGGTCTCCAGACGCCCGTCAAATCCATGCCCAGTTTTGGTATATATGCTTTGGCCAATCCGACAAAGCCGTCCGCCCATTGAGCTTGTTCTATGGCCGCAGCGACTTTAAATTTGGGTATGTTCAAACCCGCTTGCTTCATCGCACCTGCGGTGGACATCAAATGGGCTATGGATGCTTTGGCAAGGTTTGTTCCATTGAAAGGAGTCATTCGGAACCAGTATTTGTATGTGTCATAGTCCTCGGCCACCCGCGTACAGATCGCATCCGTGGCTGCCCCGCAACCGATAAAGATCTTTTTGTATTCGCAGGCAATATCCTGCATGGGAAGAACCGCCTCGGTTCGGAAACCGCCCACGACAAAATCGACCTTGTCCCGGGTCATGAGCCGTTCCATGGCATTGGTCGCATCCGGAATGCTGAGGTGTTCATTGGAATCCGCTTTGATCAGCTCGATTTTCATTTTTTTATTGCCGACTTGGATGCCACCCTTGGCATTGATTACCTCCATTGCTAGGGTTGCCCCATTCCAATGGCCTTGGCCTTGGACAAAGTTCATGGGACCGATGACACCGATCTTGATGGTGTCCGCTGCAAAGGCCGGCACCCCGAATACCATAAACAGGCCAAATACCAGTAAAACCATAACCCCTACTGCTTTTTTCATACCCCTCTCCTCCTTTCGTGCTTATGGCGTTTATAATATGGTTTCAAGCCATCACTGAAGGGCAATCATTATCCCTTCATATCCTTACAAGCTTCCTCCCCCATGGTGGCGGTGAGCGTTTTATTCTAAGTTCATCCAAAAAAGAAGTTGCTTAAGGGGTAAAAAGGTCGTTTTATATTATCTGCTTATTACTACAAAAAGCCACTTTTTCATTGATACTAATATGGCAGACCCCTATCCATAATCAGGAGATGCATAAAGTCAGCAGGCCTGGAAGAAGAACAACCTAAAGAATGTTTATTTGTTTTTGAAATATCGGGATATTCCATGCTTTGAACCGTTTTGTTTATTGTCTCCTTTGGAGGTTTTCCCCTTATCCAGGGTAAAATGGGACAAACATGACGTCAAGCACACAGAATGTTAAGGTTTCTTGTTTGTATGGGTTAAAATCGAATACAATTATGTTTGCAATCGACTTTGAGATGGTGTGTATTCGTGAAAAATTTAGATTAACGTTACGATGATTAACGTATCATTTTTAAAATGTCAAGGTAAAACGTAAAAATATTAAATCCTGAAGGGAATTATTCCCATCATGATTGAGTGAGCATATTAAAAATAGGCGATAAAAAGAGTGTGCATACAAATTTTGTCCGTATAGTTGAAGAAGATTTAGAGTTTCTCTAATAATCTTTGATGAAGATGATCAAAAGAGCCGTTGGACATGATCAGGATAATATCCCCTTCTTGACCCTGATCAAGGAGTTCATTGAGTAGGCGACTCGTATCAGGGAAATACATAGCCTTTATGCCCCTACTGATTAGATCGTCGACCAATTTGGTCGAAGAGAATCGTTCTTTAGGGTCTATCTTGTCCATCATGGGAGGTTCAGGGATCATCACAATATCAGCATGATCAAAGGCAGTACCGTATTTTTCCTGGAAAATATTTCTTCTGCTCGAATTGGATCGGGGCTCGAAGACCGCTATGAGGCGACGCGAGTCGTATCTTTGCTTAACGGCTGATATGGTTTTCTCAACCGCGGTGGGATGATGGGCAAAGTCGTCCATCACCAGGATGCCTCTCTTTTCCCCCAATATCTCTTGCCGTCGTTTCACACCATGGAAATTGTCAAGGGCCTTGTAAAGTGTCGGCAAGGGGATCTTTAGATATTCGGACAAGGCCACTATGGATAAGAGGTTTGAGATATTATGCTCACCATAGAGGGGTGTGGAAATTGGGACATACTCCTTATTCTGATAAAGGCTGGTCATGTGGGTGCGGGCATCATGAAACGAGATATGTGAGGGTTGCCAGTCCAAACCGGACCGGAAACCATACATCACAACCCGACACCTGGCCCTTCGGGATTCTTCCTTGATAATGGGGTCATCCCCATTGGCGATCAGCAAGCCGTCTGGAGGGATAAGGTCGATCAATTGGTGAAACACATGGATGACATGGTTTAGATCACGAAATATATCTGCATGATCGAATTCAATGCTGGTTAGTATGGTTATCCAGGGGGCGTAGTGCAAAAATTTTGGCCCCTTATCAAAAAAGGCCGTATCATACTCATCCCCTTCAATAATAAAATAAGGGCCGTGACCCAGTTTAAAATTCTGATCAAAATTTTTAGGGATGCCACCTATCATAAATCCTGGGTCCATTCCGGCGCTTTCGAGAACCCATGATGCCAGGCTCGATGTGGTCGTTTTTCCATGGGTCCCAGCGATGACGATGGGCTTTTTACCTTTCATGGCAAAATGTTGAAGGGCTTGAGGCATGGAAATATATGGGATACCTTTCGCGGCCAATTCAACGGTCTCAGGATTTTGCCGTGAGATGACATTTCCCACGACAACCAGATCCGGATTGGCATGAAGGTTCTGGGGACTATAGCCTTCTGAAACCGGTATGGATAGAGATGCGAGGAAGTCACTCATGGGAGGATACACGTTGGCATCGGATCCGGATATAGAAAAGTCCTGATGCTTTAACATCCCGGCCAAAGACGCCATGCCCGTCCCGCAGATGCCCATAAGGTGGATCCTTTTGGGATTTGGAGGAATCATATTCAGTGCGGGTTGTAAAGGGAAGAAGCGTTCAGTATTCATAAAATTGAAAAAAAAAGTTGCTTTTTTTAAAAAAGCCTATTAAAAAGAAAAATTCTAATATTTCCGCCTAGGAGTTAATACATGTCAAAAGTATGTGAAATTTGTGGTAAAAGACCTATCGTTGGATGTAATGTAAGCCATGCCCATAATAAGACGAAAAAACGATGGTATCCCAACCTGCAAAGAGTAAGGTCCGTCCAAAACGGGCAAACCAAGCGGATGATGGTTTGCACTTCTTGTATCAAATCCGGCAGGGTGGTAAAGCCCGCATAATATTTACAGCCTTTCCACCAGCAATACGTTTTTTACCTTTTTGATGGCTCCAATAATTTCTTCCAACTGTTTATAGTTCTCGACTTCAATAGTAAAAAATGAGACCCCTTTTTTGTCCATGGTCGTCTTTATATCAGCCTGGATAATATTGGCATCCTTTTGGGAGATTACAGCGCTTGTATCGGCTAGGATGCCTTTTTTATCAATGGAAACGACTTTGAGTTTGGCGATGTAAACCTCTTGCTCGGACGGCTCCCATTGAACATCCACAAGTCTTTGGGGATCCGCATCGTAGACATGTCGACAATCATATTTGTGGATAGTGACACCTCGACCGCGGGTGATAAAGCCGATGACTTTTTCGCCGGGCAACGGGTGGCAGCAGTTTGCAAACCGGACCAACATATCATCCAATCCCTTCACCTTGATTCCACGCGTGCTCTTTTTGCGAGTAATGCGCGAAACCATTTTGCTGACCAGTCCGGCGGGTTTATCATCCTCTATCCCCAGACGAGGTTTTAATCGACCCAGGACCTGATTGGCGGATATCTTTCCGTACCCCACATTGGCCAGCAAGTCTTCAATGGCCTGAAAAGAAAGTTCCTGGGCAATTGACTGTATTTGCTCGTTCTTGACAACATTAGGGATGTTCAGATTGGATTGCTCCAAGGCCTTTTCCAGGATGCTTTTACCGATCGAGATGCTCTCATCCCTTTCTTGGTTTTTGATCCATTGTCTGATCTTGGTCTTGGCCCGCGGTGTCTTTACAAAGTCAAGCCAGTCTTTTCGTGGGTGCTGTTTGCCGGAGGTGATGATCTCAACGATATCCCCGTTTCTTAATTGATATCGGAGGGGGACCATCCTGCTATTTACCTTGGCACCGGTGCACTTTTCGCCGACCTCAGAGTGAATGCTGTAGGCAAAATCAATGGGGGTGGCCCCTTTGGGGAACTCTTTGACTTCACCTTTGGGGGTGAATACATAGACCTCATTGGGAAAAAGATCCATTCGAACAGTCTCGATGAATTCCTTCGGATCGGTAAGACTTTTTTGCCATTCCAGGAGTTGCCTGAGCCACAAAAACTGTTTTTCATCGGCCTTATTGGAGAAACCTTCTTTATATTTCCAGTGGGCAGCGATGCCCTCCTCCGCTAATTTATCCATTTCCCATGTGCGTATCTGGACCTCCATTCGTTGTCCTAAAGGTCCGATGACGGTCGTATGGAGCGATTGGTACATATTGGCTTTGGGTATGGAAATGTAATCCTTGAATCTTCCCAGCACGGGCTTCCACATGGAATGGATAATCCCAAGGATCTCATAACACTCTTTGAGGGTGTTGACGATCACACGAAAGGCCACCACATCGTAGACCTGATCCACACTTAAATTTTGCGCCCGCATTTTAGAATAGATACTATAATGGTGTTTATATCGGCCTTTAATGGCCCCTTTGATGTTATGTTCCTTCAATTTTTCTGATATCAGTTCCTTCACTTCTCGGATGAATTTTTCACTGGCGCCGCGTCTCTGCGCAATACCTGTCTTGATTTTTTCATAGATTTCCGGTTCCAGATAGAAGAGACATAGATCCTCAAGAGAGGATTTGAGCCAGTAGATGCCCATCCTGCCTGCCAACGGGGCATAGATATCCAGGGTTTCTCGAGCAATGAGCCGTTGTTTTTCCAGGGTGTGAAATCCAAGCGTTCTCATGTTATGCAGGCGATCAGCCAGTTTGACCATAATCACCCGGATGTCCGTGGTCATGGCCAGGATCATCTTGCGCATATTCTCGGCCTGGCGTTCTTCGCTGCTTTCAAACTGTATCTGGCTGATCTTGGTGACACCATCGACGATATCCGCCGCTTCTTTGCCGAAGAGGCGTTCTATTTCGGAGTAAGTGGCGTCCGTGTCCTCAAGGGTGTCATGGAGAAGGCCGGCCACAATACTGGTTACATCCATTTTCATTTCAGTCAGGATGTAGGCTACTTCCAGGGGATGGGAGAGGTAAGGCGTACCGGAGAGCCGGACTTGACCCTGGTGGACCTTGGCCGAATAGACATAAGCTTTTTCCACCAGTGTCGTATCGGCCTTGGGGTGATAATTCAGGAGTGAGCCCGTGATATCATTTAATCGAATCATAAAGGTTATTGATTTTTTTCATGATAATGGCTGGCGCATCCTGAAAGGATATGAGCGAACTTTCCTTTTCATGGCGCCATTTCATCTCCACATGGCCGTCTTTTAGGGCACGAGTCCCAACGGCAATGCGTAGAGGGGTCCCTAAAAGATCGGCATCCTTAAACTTAAAACCCGCCCTCAGATCCCTGTCATCTATCAAAACATCCACCCCTTTTTCCAATAGTCCTTGATAGATGGCCTCAGCCGCGCTGATTACATCCGGTTCATTCATCTGGAGGGGGAGGATGACCACCTCAAACGGGGCAATGGGGATGGGGAAAACAATACCGTCATTGTCATGGTTTTGTTCAATGGACGCGGCCATGATCCTGCTGACGCCTATGCCGTAACATCCCATGACCATAGTCTGTTCCTTGCCATTTTCATCCAAATAAATCGCTTTCATGGTTTTGCTGTATTTGGTCCCGAGCTTGAATATGTGACCGACTTCGATTCCCCTGCCAAACTCAATGGTTCCTCCGCATCTTGGGCAAGGGTCATGAGGTGTGATAAAACGCAGATCTCCAAAGGCATGGATGGTGAAATCACGTTTCAGGTTCGCGTTTTTGATATGCAGGTCTTTTTTATTACCGCCGACAACCATATTTTGCATGGTTTTAAGGGTATTATCGGCTATGATTTTGATGTCAAGCCCGATAGGTCCAGCGAATCCTAAGGGGGCTCCCGTCACTTCCTCAACCAGTTGGGGATCCGCCAAATCCAGTTGTTCGGCACCTAAGATGTTTTTGAGTTTGGCCTCATTGATATCATGATCTCCACGCACCAGGGCCGCAACAACGTCCTCATCGGATTTGAAGATAAGTGTCTTCACAAGGTTTTGGGGTGATATGGACAGGAAGGAAGTCACTTCTTCCACGGTTTTCATATTCGGGGTCTCGACCTCTTCAAAGGGCAGCATGGATTTTTCATCCGTCTCAGCTCCTTGGTCCGGTTCCTTCACCTCTGCCTTTTCAAGGTTTGCCGCATATGAGCATTGCGAGCAATTAACGATCTGATCTTCACCCGTATCCGCCAGGACCATGAATTCGTGTGAAAAACTGCCGCCGATGCTGCCCGTATCGGCCTCCACCGCCCGAAATCGGAATCCGCAACGACGGAAGATGTTCATATAGGTCTCACGCATGATCCCATAGCTTTTTTCCGCACCCGCTTCATCCATATCAAAACTATAGGCGTCTTTCATGATGAATTCACGAGCCCGCATGACACCGAATCGCGGGCGGATTTCATCCCTGAATTTGGTCTGGATCTGGTACAAATTGATGGGCATCTGCTTGTAAGAACGTATCTCCCTTCTGGCCAGGTCCGTGATGATCTCTTCGTGGGTAGGCCCCAGGCATGCGTCATGATCGTGTCGATCCTTGAATCTCAGGAGTTCGCGTCCATAAAAATCCCATCTGCCGCTTTCCTGCCATAACTCCGCGGGTTGGACCGCCGGCATGAGGATCTCGATAGCTCCTGATTGATTCATTTCTTCCCGGATGATCTTTTCTATTTTTTTGAGGGATCTAAGACCAATGGGAAGATAGGTATAGATACCGGCAGTCAGTTTTCGAATCATACCGGCCCGAAGCATCAACTGGTGGCTGACGATCTCCGCATCAGAGGGGATTTCTTTCAGTGTGGGTATAAAATATTTTGAATATCTCATGATTTCCTCTCAACCATTTTTCGTATTTCTTTGATCAGCACGTCAGCCAATTCCGTTTCAGGAATTTTTTTGATCACTTTCCCTTTTTTAAACAACACTCCCTGGCCCCGCCCGCCGGCCACACCGATATCCGCCTCTCTGGCCTCGCCAGGGCCGTTCACGACGCAGCCCATGATGGCGATTTTGGGGGATGATGTGATCCACTGGATCTCCTGCTCCACCTTCTCCACGATACTGAAAAGATCTATTTCGCATCGGCCACAGGTGGGACAGGATATGATCTCTGGACCCCGGTGCCTGAGATCGACGGCCCGTAAGATCTCGTAACCCACCTTGACCTCTTCCACGGGGTCTCTTGATAATGAGACGCGGATGGTATCGCCGATGCCTTTATAGAGAAGCATGCCGATCCCGATGGCGTTTTTAACGGTGCCGGATATGAGGGTACCGGCCTCGGTGACCCCAAGGTGAAAAGGGTAATCCGTTTTTTCGCTGAGTCTCTCGTAGGCTTCGATGGTATTCAGGACGTTTGAGGACTTCAGTGAGATCTTTATATTTTCATAATCCATATCTTCAAAGAGTGTGATATGCTCCATAGCGCTCTCTACCATTGCCTCGGGAGTGGGGTGATGGTATTTTTTTAAGATCGGTTTTGATAATGAACCGGCATTGACCCCGATTCTAATGGCTACATCCCTCTCCCTGGCAGCCTGAATGACCTTTTCAACAGCTTTTCGGCCGCCGATGTTCCCGGGGTTAATCCGCAGACCATCCGCACCGGCTTTGATTACTGTGACAGCCAGGCGGTGATCAAAGTGAATATCGGCAATCAAAGGCGGCGTCACCTTTTTTTTGATATCTTCAAATGCCTTCACGGCTTCTTCATCCGGAACGGCCAGACGGACGATCTCGCATCCGGCCTCGTGGAGTTTTCGGATCTGATTAACGGTGGCGGTCACATCCCGGGTATCCGTATTGGTCATGGACTGGACCACAATGGGTGCATCACCGCCAATAGGGATATTACCTATGAATATTTGACGGCTTTTTCGTTTTTTGTGTTTCTTCATTAGTCTATTTTAAATACCCCGTCTTCATTGGGTCGGGTTCGAAAGGTTTTGGAAAACGTTTTCGATATTTCATTCTACATCAAATCGTTTTTGAAAGGCAGGCGCCCGGTTGGGGCTTTTTGAAAAGCCCTGACTCATGTCCATCTACAAATCCCCCATGCAAGTGGGGGTTAGGGGTAGGGGATTAGGGGTCTTTCTAGATGGCCACAGACTCAAATTTGATTAAGCCCGTTACCGCCACTTAGCCTCAAATGAGCGCCGATATAGACAGGGCTAATCCAAAATTGTCATGCAAAAAAAAACCCGCTTGAGGCGGATTGCCCTTCTCGAATACAAAATATTATGAATGAAATCAGATAAAAAAACCATTTTTATTTTAGCGCAAGTTACCACAATAGGAAAGCGATTATTTAAAGATATAGAAACTTTACAAAACGAAAAAAACAGACTATTTTAGAATTCCTAAGGAGGAACAGATATGCCGACTTCAAAGAAGATACAGGCCTCGATTGAAAAATCCTCATGGATTCGGAAAATGTTTGAGGAAGGGACCAAAAGAAAGGCACAGTTCGGGGATGAGAATGTGTTTGATTTCAGCCTCGGCAATCCCAACCTGGAGCCACCAGCGGAGTTCAAACAGGTCTTGAAAGAACTGATCAATGATACCAGCCCAGGGCAACATGCATATATGGCCAATGCGGGATATGAGTTCACACGCCAGGCCGTAGCGGATTATTTATCTCGATCCAACAGCGGGAAGTTGGGATCGAATGATATTGTCATGACCGTCGGGGCCGGCGGCGCATTGAATGTCATTCTGAAGACGATCCTAAACCCCGGTGAAGAGGTGATTATCCCGGCCCCTTATTTCGTGGAGTACAATTTTTATCTGGATAATCATCAGGGTATCCCCCGGATAGTGAACACAAAACCGGATTTTTCTCTGGATCTGGATGCCATAGAAGCGGTGATTTCGGAAAGGACCCGTGCCGTCCTGATCAATTCGCCCAATAATCCCACCGGAAAGGTCTATTCCGCCGAGGAACTCGGGGAGTTGGGGAAACTATTGAGGAATGATTGCAAAAGGAAAGGCGATGTGATTTATCTGATTTCGGACGAGCCTTATCGAAAGATCGCCTATGACGGCATCTCGGTGCCCAGCATATTTGACGCCTATGAAGAAAGTTTTGTGGGGACTTCGTTTTCCAAGGATCTTTCTCTTCCCGGCGAAAGGATTGGGTATATTGCGATCAATCCCCAAATGACGAATAAGGAGGCGATGGCCGAAGGTCTGGTTTTGTGTAACCGGATCTTAGGTTATGTGAATGCCCCCGCGCTTATGCAAAGGGCCGTCGCCCGATTGCTGGATACAAGCGTTGATATTTCTATCTATCAAAAAAAGAGGGATATACTTTATGATGGGCTTACTTCCTTCGGGTATGTGTGTCACAAACCGGAAGGGGCTTTCTATCTGTTTCCTAAAACCCCCATCGAAGACGATGTGGCGTTTATAACGACCCTTCAGGAGGAAAATATCCTGACTGTACCGGGCAGCGGTTTCGGCGGGCCGGGATTCTTCAGAATTGCCTATTGCGTTTCCGACAGCACCATCGAAAGATCCTTACCCGGATTTGAGAGGGTGATTAAAAAGTTTAAGTAATGTTATTCAGGAATGTCTTAATCCCTACCCCCTGATAGGGCAGGCTTAGAGCCAATGCTGATGACTTAAGCGTGTAACCATCAAGTGGAGATTTTTATCGCCATTCCGGCGAAGGCCGGAATCCAGGCCTTTTAAAAGATTTTGGACCCCGGCTTTCGCCGGGGTGACGGTATGGGTCGGCAAGATCTCTGTTCAATCAGCAGCATTGGGATTAGAATTTACCCCGTACTGGATAGGAGGGTAGGGGTGCAGCTGATGGCTGATCGCTGACATCCGAAAGCTCTAGTATCAAGGAGAAATCAGTATGTATTCAAAAACCGTTTCACTTCGATTTCCCAAAAAGACCGTGACCGAACCCATTGTGGTCAACCTGGTGAAGAAATTCGACCTGACATTTAATATCCTCAAAGCGACCGTGTATCCCCGTAAAGAGGGCCTTATGGTCATGGAGTTACGGGGCCACCGGAAAAATTATCAAGAAGGGGTCCGTTACCTGAAAGAACTGGGAATCAAAGTCGAAAGTATCGGTCAGGACATCCGAAGAGATGAAGAAAAGTGTTTTCAATGCGGTGCTTGCACGGCCGTTTGCCCGACATATGCCCTTTACATCAAACGACCGGAGATGGAAGTAATCTTTGATAAGGATAAATGCAGTGACTGCGAATGATGTGTGATGGCATGTCCTGCCCAGGCCATGAGCGCCAGCTTCAATAAAAGTTTGTTCGGATAAATCCCACAGGGTTGAAAGCTGAAGGCTCAAGGCTGAAGTCTTTATATCGTTCTCTCTTTTTTCTAACCCGTTCCAAAGAACCTTCGCTTTTGTAATAATAATCAAAATTATTGGAGTATAGGAATGCTGGAGTAATGGGGCTCTAGTACATCCATTCCTTCAAGTTCAGATTATCAGATTATGCTTTGCACCACCTCACCCCTTCTCCCCTGATTTGAGTGAGAGGATTGAACCTCAATGCTGTTGACATAAGGTAAATCTTATGGGCCCCGCCGTCACCCCGGCGAAGGCCCGGGTCCAGAAGCCTCCGGAGAACCTGGATTCCGGCCTTCACCGGAATGACCTGGAAGGCTTTTGTGACTAAATTAGGGGCTTAAGTCAACCACATTGGGATTGAGCCTGCCCCCTACCGGATACGGGGGTGAGAGGGCGAAGTCGAATTTTATTTTAGAAAAGAGTCATGTCTAGGACATTTAAGATCATCACACTGGGTTGCAAGGTCAACCAATACGAGTCCGCATTTTTTAAGGATACCCTTCAAGCTGCTGGATGGTGCCAGGTCTCAAAGAATGAAAAGGCGGATGTTTCCATCATCAATACCTGCATTGTGACCCAAAAGGCCTCTTATCAATCCAGACAGGCCATCCGGCAGGTTATTCGGGAAAATCCCGAAGGGCTCGCAGCGGCTGTGGGGTGCTATGCACAGGTCTTTCAAGATGAGCTTTTGGGCATAAAGGGCCTTGGCCTTGTTATCGGCAATACCGGGAAGAAAGATATCCTGCAAATATTGGAGAGACGTCTTCAAGACGTTGATTCACGTGTTGTCTCAGGGCCTTTCTTAAAGGGAATGGTATTCGATGACCTCCCTGTAAAGGGATTGACGGATCGAACAAGGGCCTTTTTAAAGATCCAGGACGGTTGCGAATCCTATTGCAGTTATTGTATCGTGCCCTTTGCCAGGGGACCTTTGCGGAGTCTCGATCCCGCCAAGGTTATCGAAAGGCTTCAATCGCTGCGGGATGAAGGTCGCAGAGAAGTTGTATTAACAGGCATCCATCTCGGTAAATATGGGGTGGATCTGGGTAGGGATATTGATCTGAAGAACCTGCTCCGTATGATTGGCCGGGTAAATACAGGGCTGAGAATACGATTAAGTTCCCTGGAACCTACGGAGATCGACCAACAGCTCATTGATATGATGTCGACTGAAGGATGGCTCTGCCGGCATTTTCATATCCCGCTACAAAGTGGTGATAATAGGATCCTCAAGAGCATGAACCGACATTATACGTCCGAACAATTTTCCGACTTGATTCAACGGATCCATCAAGCCATGCCCATCGCGGCCATCGGTGTGGATGTCATGACAGGGTTTCCGGGAGAGGATCAGGAGGCTTTTGAAAGGACATTTTCTTTAATCGACGATTCACCTGTCTCATACCTGCATGTCTTCCCTTACTCTCCCCGCAAGGGCACGGCCGCGGCCGGATTCCCTAATCAAGTAGATCCAAAGGTGATTAAAGATCGAGCCCGCATGCTCAGGGAGCTTGGACAAAAAAAACGCACGGCCTTTTATGCCTCATGTCTTGGAGAAGAATTCACGGTGCTCACGGAAGGTTGGCATTCGGCTGAAAAGACCATGATCAAGGGATGGAGTGATAATTATATACCTTTTGTTTTTTCATCATCCGGATTGCAACAAAACAATATTGTTAACGTAAGGGCGGAAAAGCTTGGAAAAGGCCACGTAATAGGGAGGCCTATAGATATTTAATGGGAATGGGGATTCTTGGAACGTCTGTTTGATTGTTTTGTTAGGCGCTGTGTCGAGCGAGTGAGTTCAAGGAGAGACCTTAATGCATCATTGACCGCTGCTGAATCAGGAAAAGCCTTGGCGATATCTGGTTCGAGCACAACCACGTTAGCCCCTTCCTCTAAAAGACGTTTAAAATATTTGCCTCGAACAGCTTTAGAATAATCAAAATCGTATTCAGGGCGCAAATCCTCTGTAACATCCCTTGTTTTAGTGTTCATGTCTTCTCCTTTCTCCGGCTGTCGCCGGACGTGCATTGATAATCCGTATGGTATCCCCTCTCTCTGTGTGAGAAACAACGAAGAGATGCCCCTTAGACGAAAAACCTATAGTGATCAATCTATGCTCACTGATTGAATGATCCGGATCATTAAAAGTCGCTGATAAAGGATCATAGAATACAGTTACTGCTTCGTCAAAGGAAATCCCGTGTTTCTTAATATTTTGTTTTTCCTTCTCTCTGTCCCACTCAAATTGCATAAGCTTAGGCCCTATTCGTTTTCATCAGATTACAATATTTTTAGAGCACAGATAAACATTCACTTAACCGTTTAGCCCTTTAAAAAATTTGGAATCCCAAGATATTTTTGATGCAGTTCAGAGTAGGGTGGGGTTTCATGCCCCACCGAAAGTCACGGTTGGGAATAAATCCCGACCCTACGGAAAACATCCTTTCTTTCATATGCTTTTCCGCCTGAAAATTTTTGCCATTTGGAAAAGGCTAAACTATTACAAATTCACCTTAAATATGATGGAGATATTTTTTAATAATATACGAAAAAGATACACTGATGGTCAAGGAGAAGAAAATTCATGGCTTTATGCTCGGATTGGAAGATGTGAGATATCACTATATTGCCCCTTCATTAATCAAAATTAGGTTGATTGTATGTTTAAGACTGTATATAAAAGTTAAAGTGACTTCTCTTAGGTTTTTCTTTCCAATATTTATTAAGGGGGCCGATCATGAAAAAGGCTGTCCTACTTATCGTGTCTTTGATCCTTTCTGTTTCAATCAGCGCCGTAGAAGTCCATGCACACGGTTGGGCCGTTTTGGTGGGGATCGATGAGTACAACCATAAAGAGATCACGCCGCTCATGGGCGCGGCCAATGATGTGGTAAGCCTCAGCAAGACCCTGCAGCAGGCGCTCGGCATGCCTGAAGAGCAGATCCTTGTGTACACGCATGGACGCGATTCCGCCAATAGACCGTCCACCGGCAATATTGTGAAGGCCCTTCAATACGTGGCCAGTAAGGCAAAATCGGATGATCTTTTTGTGTTTTCCTTTTCAGGTCACGGCATC
This sequence comes from Deltaproteobacteria bacterium, assembly GCA_016930835.1. Classification (GTDB taxonomy): domain Bacteria; phylum Desulfobacterota; class DSM-4660; order Desulfatiglandales; family HGW-15; genus JAFGGA01. Next base: position 1,626 of record JAFGGA010000017.1, on the reverse strand, counting down.
AGCGCGGGCAATGAAAGCTATCTTTTGACCTATTACTCGGAGATGGGCGCGTTGCAATATACGGCATTGGGTGTGACGCAACTCACCGGGTTATTGAACGATATCAAGGCCGAGAAAAAACTGATCTTTATTGACGCCTGCCGGAACAACCCCGAGCGGGGAAAGGGTGGTGAGTCCAATCTGCTGTCCGATGCCTTTGCAAAGGGGATCGTCGTCAAATCAAACGGGCCGATCCCGGCGGACAGGATGTCCGCCACGCTTTTTTCCTGCGAGATCGGGCAACGTTCTTATGAATGGCCGGAAAAGAGGCGGGGCTTTTTTTCATACTATCTGGAACAGGGTCTCAAGGGAGAGGCATCGGATGCAAAGGGCGTGATCACCCTGGGCGGCCTGGTGAGCTATCTCAGGCAGGAGGTACCGGACGCGGTCCAGCGCCATCTGGGGGTGGATAAACTTCAGCGGCCTTATGTCCGGATGCAGGGCGGCGATCCCGGCAATATGGTCCTGCAGAGAATTTCAGGGAAGGACTGGGATAAGATCCTTCATGAAAGACAGGCCCAACTGGATATCCTGAATCAAAAACAACAGGACCAGGATGCAGCCAGACAAAGGCAGGAAAGGGAGGAGGCTGAATTTCAATCCCGGATATCGGATCTGGACGCGAAGATCCGGGCCATGAAAGACCGGTTGGGGACCTCGGCCCAGCAGAGTGATGACAGCCTGGATGCCATGCTCGCCATGGTCAAGCAGAAGGAAGAACAGCAGAAGCGTCTGGACGCCTTACAGAGGCAGCGGGAAGAGGAAGAGGCCCAGCGCCGCGAGGAGATGGCGCGCCTCAAGGCCGAGGAGATGGGGAAAAGGATCGCGGCCTTAAGGGAAGATATCCGGAAATACAATGAAATTATCTCTTCACCCTTTGGCAAGGACATGAAGGAGGCGGCCTGGAAGACCCTTGTGGCCAAACACCCGGAGGCGGGCAAGGGCGTGCGGGCGGGTGATACGGAAGGATTGCTTTTTCAGGGGTCCGGTGGGGTTGTCAATTCCCTGGGCATGAAATTCGTGTATATTTTTCCGGGGACATTCACGATGGGGAGCCCGGCCAATGAGAAAGACCGTGACGATAATGAACTCCAGCACCAGGTCACGCTGACCAAAGGGTTTTATATGCAGACCACCGAGGTTACCCAGGGGCAATGGAAGGATGTCATGGGCAATAATCCTTCATATTTCAAGAATTGCGGCGACGACTGCCCGCTGGAGAGTATTTCCTGGAATGATGCGCAGGAATTTATTAACAGGCTGAACCGGAAGGAAGGGGCTCAAAAATATCGCCTGCCCACGGAGGCGGAGTGGGAATATGCCTGCCGAGCGGGGAGCACGACCCGGTTTTATTTCGGTGATAGCGAGAGTGATCTTGGTGAATATGCCTGGTATGACGGTAATTCAGGAGGAAAGACCCACCCGCTGGCGCAGAAAAGGCCCAATGCCTGGGGGCTATATGACATGCATGGGAATGTCTGGGAGTGGTGTGAAGATTGGTATGGAGAGACTATCCATCCGGGTTCCGTGACCGATCCTATCGGGGCTTCGGGCGGCTCCTACCGGGTGCTACGCGGCGGCAGCTGG
>JAFGGA010000198.1 GCA_016930835.1 Deltaproteobacteria bacterium | reverse complement strand
TACCTGAATCTTGCATCGATTATCGTGACGAGGCGCTGAAAGCCTGATCATAAAGCGAAGTTGCAGGGATTTTGACCCGCAGGCATATTACCGATATGATGAGGATCAAAATCACGAAACAAGCTTTATGGTCAAGGCGCTTCAAGCCGCCGTAGATGATTGGTGCAAGATTCAGGTCTTATATGGCTTCACGCTAAAACGCCCTCTTTCCCGGCATGGCGGGCCGGGAAAATCCACCAAGCATCCAGATGGCAACATGATAGGAATAAACGCTTCCAGGGTCAATGATTTTCCCGCCGATTCCATAACCAAATTAATCAGCGCATAAAGATCTTCAACTCATTTTCGATAATCTCCGGTAAGAATTCCGCGGTTTTAGCCGGCATGACCCTGAAGGTTTCATGGGGATCGCTTTCTTCATTGAGTAAAGCCTTCCGTCTGACCGGCCGCAGAAAATCCTCCTCATGGTGAACATCTGGAAATTCTTAGGGAATTCATGTCAAATACATGACAAACTGTTCGCTATTCCGGCGCAAAACCCACACTCGAAATCCTTATCCGGGAGGTCTCACTGATTGATTAACCTACTGCATTCATTCATGATTTTCCTTTTAAGCGCTATGGCATAAAAATTGATACGATCAAGTTCAAGAGGCTGATATATCTTCCGGTTAACGGATCAAACTTTAAAAAACATATAACGGATGAAAGAAAAAACAAAGATCATAGAAAAAGAGATCATATCTCCGTCCGACCATGACCTAAAATATTTTACACGGTTATATAACACGGGTGTATGCGATGTTGATATCTTAAGGATCAAAGAAATAATTGATAAGACTACGGATATGATATTTTCCGCTTATCGAGATAGCCTATTATCGGAACCCAATACCTATATTGTCCAAGCGGTTTGGGCGAAAAATCACAAAGGTAAACTGAGCCCAAACCAGAAAAAGATCAAAAAAAGGATAGCATCCATGATGAATGATATCATGGAGATCCTCGATCTCAAGGACATTAATGAATCACAAACATTTTCAATCGAGTATCTGATCAAAGGATTAGCGGTGTCTAAGATTTCATATCTGATAGAGGCGTTTAAAAACAAACAAAATACGGCATGCATATCTGATGAAGGAGATTCGAGCATCCTTGATCGGCTTAAGAGCTTTTGGAATGCCTGATTGGCTGCTTCCCCCATCACATATCTCCTCCCCTGATCATTCCTATCCACAATAATCGAAACTCGGCTTGATTATTCATTTGAATTCCCATTTTTGGATGAAGCCCATAACAGGACACATGAAAGGTTCGTCTTTTTATCCGTTATGATCGGCTGGTAAGGGGATCTCTTTTCAAGTCCGCCGCCATTTAGATGGATAAACTTATTTTTATTGATTTATGACAAAAAAAAGAATATTGAATATAAGAACATAAATACACTCATATCTTACAGATCGGCTCATGATTGCATGCATGTCTATTCAACCGGATATCCATTCGCGGCAGAAAGGAGACCGTAATGTTTCTCGACCCTATTCTGGGTTTATTCGCAAATGATCTAGCCATAGACCTGGGCACTGCCAACACCCTCATCTACATGAAAGGAAAAGGTATTATCTTGCGTGAGCCATCGGTCGTAGCCGTTAAAAAAGACGGGCGAGGAAGCAGCAAAATTTTGGCCGTCGGCAAAGAAGCAAAGGTCATGCTGGGAAGAACACCAGAGAACATTGTCGCTATTCGCCCCATGAAAGACGGGGTCATCGCCGATTTTGAGACCACCGAGGCCATGCTTCGGCATTTTATCAGGAAGGTCCACAATCGAAAAACACTTGTACGCCCCAGGATCATCATTTGCGTACCAAGCGGTATTACCCAAGTCGAGAAACGAGCTGTTCGCGAATCCGCTGAATCAGCAGGCGCAAGGGAAGTGTTTCTTATTGAAGAACCCATGGCCGCGGCCATTGGTGCCGGTATGCCCATTACTGAACCTCGAAGCAATATGGTCGTTGATATTGGCGGCGGTACAACGGAGGTCGCGGTGATATCCCTTGCCGGTATTGTCTACAGTAAATCCGTTCGTGTGGCTGGAGACAAGATGGATGAAGCCATTTTGCAGTACCTCAAGCGAAAATATAACATTCTCATCGGCATCAGCATGGCCGAAAACATCAAGATCGCTATTGGTAATGCCTATCCCGGCGGTCAGGTTGAAAGTATGGAGGTTAGAGGACGTGATCTGGCCACCGGGATCCCGAAGACCATTTCCGTCAACTCCGAGGAAATTCGACAAGCCATATCCGAACAGGTGGACACCATTGTTGAAACCGTGCGTATCGCTCTTGAACAAACACCTCCGGAATTGGCCGCGGATATTGTGGATAACGGAATTGTCCTCGCGGGTGGAGGATCACTGCTTAAAAAGCTGGATCAACGTCTTAGGGAAGAAACCAAATTACCCATCAGCCGTACGGATGACCCCTTGTCCACTGTGGCCCTTGGCTCGGGGAAGGTCCTGGACAACCCTTTACTCCTCAAAGAGATAATGATCAAGTAATCGCTATCCAGACTGATCACCTCTCTTGCATTTCCCCGCAATCGACCTGTTTTTGATAAGGTTGGTCATTCACGGTGCGCTTTGAAAGTCAACAACCGCTCAATTCAGCTTTCTCCTTTTCTGGTATTTCAGGACGGCCCGGTTATGTTCTGATAAGGTCTTTGAAAAATGGTGTGAGCCGTCATTCCTTGATACAAAATAGAGATAATCGGTCTTGGCGGGATTCAGAACGGCCATGATGGCGTCCAAACCGGGATTCGCGATAGGGCCTGGGGGTAGCCCACGGATCACGTAGGTATTGTATGGGGTTCTTTCTTGAAGGTCTTTTCGGGTGAGATTGCCATCAAAATTTTCAATGCCGTATATCACCGTGGGATCACTCTCCAAGCGCATCCGTTTATCCAGGCGATTGAGAAATACACTGGCTATAAGGGGACGCTCTTCTGCGAGGCCGGTCTCCTTTTCGACGATTGATGCGAGCGTAACCACCTCATTCCAGGTCATACCCGATGCATTCACCCGTTCTTCATGAGGCAGCACCAATTGCCAAAAGCGTTTGACCATTGTGTCGAGAATCAGTTCAGCGGAAAGACCTCGACCGAATTGATAGGTATCAGGGTAGATATACCCTTCGAGGCTGAGACCATCAATGCCATATCGTTCCAACATTGCGGGATCTCTGATCAGAGCCAAAAACTCTAGCCGATGCACAAGGCCTTTTTGGACCAATAAATCGGCAATCTGGACGGATGAATATCCCTCGGGAATCGTGACGGAATGGCTGATGACGGCCCCTTTGATAATGATTTCGAGTATTTTGCAGGGAGACATTCGATGACTCAATTGGTATTCACCAGCCTTGATTTTCCGGCTCACCCCCCTGATACGGGCCCAGAGTATAAAGGGTGTCTTATACTCAAGGAATCCTTCTTGTTTCAATATATCCGCCACATGTCCAAGCGTCATCCCATCCCTGATGACGATGATCTGATCAGTGCCCTGTCTTTCCGCGGGTCTCAGCATATACAGGCTGAATCCCAATGCAGCCAAAGCTGCTACGGAGATACAAATGCCTATGAAAATGATCCTTTTTTTCATAATATCAGATATTCATGAAACGGCTTAAAAAAATCCCTAATGATAAAAGAAGCCCTTGGGCCATAACCATCTGAACGGTTAAGGCTTGAGCAGGTATAAGCCCTTCATAAGTGAGATGCTTCTTCCAGGCAATCTTCATGGCCTTGAACGTAAGCGGAAAGGAGGCAAACGCGATCATGGTCAGATAAGAAAGCCCCATCACACCCACCAAGAATACGATGGTGACAAATGAGAAGATCATAATCAGACAATAAAGATATCGAGACGCGCCAAGCCCCAATCTGACAACCAGATTGCGTTTCCCGGCCTCTTTGTCGGCCTGATAATCCGGGAATTGATTGATCCAGATCACCCCTGTTATGAGAAAGCCTTGAGGGAACCCCACCAGAAATGCCTGCCAGGTCAATTGCCCGGACATGACATAATAAGCGCCCAATGTGATGAGAGGGCCAAAGGCAAAAAAGATGGCGATTTCGCCCCAACCCCTGGACATGAGCTGAAGGGGGGGAGCGGAATAGGCCCATCCGGCGAATAGACCCAGAAAACCGATCAAAAACACCAATGGGCGCCCCGCATACGCAAGCCATAGGGCTGATGCCAAGGCAAGGGCAAAAAAGAGAATCGCCATGACCAGGATCGTTCCGGCCTTGAATTCCCCATCCTGGATCACTCGACTGCCGCCGCTAAAAGGTGTCAGGCGAATGTTAATGGGATCACTGCCTTTGGCATCATAAAAATCGTTCAATAGATTGGCGCCCAGATGAAGGGCCGCAACGCCAACGATGGTGATCCAGGAGAAAGAAAAAATAAAATGACCTTCTTTGAATGCCAAACATATTCCGATAATAACCGGCACAACAGAACCCGCCAAAAAAGGGGCCCTCAATGCCTTGATATAGATGTTCATGTTTCCTCATTCTCCTGACTGTTTGTTTCTAAAATAGACGTAAATACTTACAAAGTCTTCAGCTATAATTATACGGTACAAGGTATACGGTGCACGGTGTACGGATCATAGAAGAAAAATTTATCTTACGCCTTATACCGTAAACCGTATACCGCAAACCTTACACCTATGCTTTTCACCACCCCTCCAGCGGGCACTCGCTGCAAAGCGGTTTCTTACGGCAGAACTCTTTACCGGCCTTGACGATCAGAGCGTGAAACTCATTAAAAAGGGCCGCATCCTCCGGAAGATGATTCATAAAGATCTCTTGAAGATCATAATATGCCGCATCATTGTCCACCAGCCCATGTCTTGATAAAATGCGATGGGTATATGTGTCAATAACAAACACGGGACGCCCCGCCGCGTAAAGAACCATACTGTCTGCCGTCTCCGGTCCCACGCCTCCGACTGAAAGAAGACCCTCCCTTATGGCCTGGGTTTCTTCCTCGAGAAGAACATTGATATCTCCGCCATATTGATCCCGGATAAATTGGATCAGATTCTTAAGCCGCTTTGCCTTGATGTTGAAGTAACCGGCAGGCCTGATCTTTTCGGCCAGTTCAGAAAGAGGGACCTGATGGATCGCATCCACGGAAAGGAGCCCTTCTGATTTCAGATTAGCTATAGCCTTCTCCACGTTTTTCCAGTTGGTGTTTTGCGTAAGAACCGCTCCCACCATCATCTCAAACGGTGAATCGCCGGGCCACCAGTGTTGAGGCCCAAAGCGCTTCAAAAGAAGCTCAAACATATTCATTAATCGTTGATCTGTTGAAGTCAGAAGTATCGCCCCCTTTCTATTAACCCTTGACAGACGAATCAGGATACCTTAGATTTACGCGTCATGTCAACCGAGCGATGATATCAAGTTCAACACCATTAAATAGCTAAAAGATCATATAAAAATCTTATGTCAGCCATTCAAACACTAAAAAAAATCCGCAATATCGGCATTATAGCCCATATAGATGCCGGGAAAACAACCACTACGGAACGAATACTCTATTACACCGGCAAGGTTCATAAAATGGGTGAAGTCCATGACGGAGAAGCCACCATGGACTGGATGCTGGAGGAGAAAGAACGCGGAATCACCATCACGTCGGCCGTGACATCCTGTGAATGGAAAGGCAAAAACATCAATATTATTGACACCCCGGGTCATGTGGATTTCACCATAGAGGTAGAGAGATCTCTCCGGGTCTTGGATGGCGTCATCGGTGTCTTTTGTGCGGTGGGTGGCGTGGAGCCCCAGTCCGAAACCGTCTGGCATCAGGCGGACCGATATAAGGTCCCCAAGCTGGTGTTTATTAATAAGATGGACCGTATCGGCGCGGACTTCTTCAGGGTCATTGACATGATCAAAGACCGTCTCGGGGCCCACCCTCTGATTCTTCAACTGCCCTGGGGGTCTGAAGAAACCTTTCAGGGGGTTGTCGATCTTCTGACCATGAAGGCCATTACCTGGGAAGAAGAAACCCTGGGCGCCGCCATGCAGGTAGGACCCATCCCGGAAGAGCTGATGGAAGATGCGTCAAAATACAGGATCACCCTTCTGGAGACCTTGGCCGATAAAAACGACCTCATCATGGATCGATATCTGGCCGATGAAGAGATCGAGCTCAAAGACCTGATGCTGGCCATTCGCGAATCTACCATAAACCTATCCCTGGTTCCCGTATTCTGCGGTGCCTCTTTGAAAAATAAGGGCATCCAACCCCTCTTAGACGGCATTGTGGAATACCTGCCCTCACCTATCGATGTGCCCCCTATCAAAGGGCATATCCCCGGCACCGGCAAGGAAGAGTCGCGATCATCGGATCCCAAGGGACCTTTATCCGCCCTGGCATTTAAGGTCATGATGGATCAGGGGAGAAAGATGACTTACGCGAGAATCTATTCCGGATCGGTCAAGGTAGGGGAAACGGTCTACAATCCCGGAAAAAATATCAAAGAAAAAATGGCCCGTATTTTGAAAATGCATTCCAATAAACGGGAAAGGATTGATCAGGCATCAGCCGGAGATATCATCGCGGTGATGGGATTGAAGGTTACGACCACCGGAGATACCCTTTGCACTGAAGACAGCCCCATCCTGCTGGAACCCATCCAGGTAAATGAACCGGTCATCTCCATAGCCATTGAGCCCAAAAAGGTCCAGGACCAAGACCGGCTCATGGATGCGCTGGCCAAACTGTCCGATGAGGACCCCACCTTCAAGTCACGGGTGGATGACGAGACCGGACAGATCGTCTTGTCCGGCATGGGGGAACTTCACCTGGAGATTATCACGGGCCGTCTGAAAAGGGAATTCCTGGTGCCCACAAACCAGGGTAAACCCCAGGTGGTATACAGGGAAACCATCACCAAGCCCATAACCCATGAAGAGATCTTTGAAAAAGAGCTGGCCGGCCAACAGCACTTTGCCGGTGTAACCATTGAAATATCCCCAAGGCCGCGAGGACAAGGAAACCATTTTGTGGATCGCTGCGAGAACGCCGCGCTCACGGAGGTATTTATCCAAGCTATCCAAGAAGGCATTGACGAAGCCGTCATCAGCGGCACCCTCATGGGATATCCCGTTGTTGATGTGGAGACCGCCTTGCTGGATGTAAAGACCCATGATACCAATTCGGATGCGATGGCCTTTAAGGTCGCGGCCGAGCTGGCCTTCCAAAACGCCTGCCGTCAGGCTGAACCGATCCTGCTGGAACCGGTCATGGAGGCCGAGATCCTGGTACCGGAAGAGTTCATGGGCGAGGTGATCGGCGATCTGCACACACGCCAAGGCAAGATCAAACAGATCACCGCCAAAGGCCCCATCCAGGTCCTCTCAGCCACCGTTCCCCTTTCCAAGATGTTCGGTTACTCCACCGCCCTTCGTTCCGTCACCCAGGGACGGGCAACCTTCAGTATGCAGTTCAGCCATTACGATAACACCTGACCTGATCGCTTCTGTAGTTTCCACTGCTATTCAAATGATGAGGGATAAGAGCGACGGGACATCCCAAATAAACGCAACTATTGACATGCTCGTAAAAACGAAACCCTATATTTTAACGGCGCGTACCCTATCTTGACCTACCTGGCTTTCCAATTCCAACGTAGTTAACCATTCCCTCAGGCATTGGTTGATGATCTTTTCCGCGCGTTTTATATCAAGCCGATATTTTTCAGGGATGAAAGACAAGTCAATCGTATAGACACCATCAAGCTTGGTCAGGAAGGGGCATGCGTCAAGCTGTTGGGTGGACATCAAGGCTAAATGGCATAGGACACGGTTGAGCACTGGCTTGCTCTCTTTCAATTTAAAGCCGTGTACCGTATAATTATTTGCAAAGAATCTTACATTTTCGGGATAGGATAAAGGAAGGTTTTCATGACGAGACAATCCGCTCTGGATGATGAAATAGTAGGGAGCGACTATGGAAACTCGGATCGGTATGCCGGATTTACCAAGCTGCGATCCTTGTATTTCTCGAATGATCGACGGCAATCCTTCATGATACGAACTCAGGTCAAAGAGAGGCACATTTTTCTCCAAATCAGGATATTCCGTGAGTAAGACTCGTTTCATCTCAGGCTGTAAAGCAAACATGCGCCTGCAAAACTTCCTGAAAGGCGCTTCAAACGCCGCAATATTCAATTCCCCCGCTTCCTTCAGATAAAAAAGGCAGCAACAGTCATCGGGAGAATCCAGATTCTCTCTCACGCTCGTAGCCATGGAATGGGCATGAGGCAGAAAACATGTTTTTAATTTAAGCAATTCAGTCTGATCCAAAAAAGCGATATCCGCCGCCTGGACAATGTGGTCCACGCCGACCACCTGGAGTAAATGGTCATTATAATTAAAGGGCCGATGATTGGTCTTCCATTCCTCATAGGTCAAAACCTGGAGTTCCTGCTTCAAGGCCTCGGGCAGGCGTTCAATACTTCCCTCTCCGCGAAGATTCCCTTTCGGAATAATCATGGTCTTGCATCCGGCGTCACAGGCGGTTTCCAGTTTTACATCAAGACCTCCCACAGCCAAAATCCGCCCTTGGGTGTCTATCTCACCGGTCATGGCCACGTCCCTTCGGATCGGCCGGTTCGTCAGCACTGAGGTTAAAGCGAGACCGATGCCTCCGCCGGCCGATGGACCGTCTTTCGGTGTGGAAGCCCCCATGAAATGGAGATGGATGGAGGAGTTTAACTCTCTCCGTTCAACCCCAAGGGGTTCCGCGCAATAAAAAATCCCGGTAGTGGCCACTTTGCGGCTTTCATCCAGCACCTTTTCAATACTGCCGGTTGCGTAAACCATACTCAGATGGCCGCCGGGTCTTTTATAAGCCTTTCCCCCGATCCGAACGCAAGTCGCTTGAATGGGGATGATCGAACCGATACCACGTTCCACATTGACGCCGAGGGTCAACATTTCCCCCACGCGATCTTCTTCATTGATCTCCCATGGCCTTGTTGGCGTCTCAATATAGTGCTTGATTTTTTCCCTATCGATCTGAACGGACTTTTGACCGTTCACCAGGATCTCTTTTCGAAAAATCCGCAAAAAAAGCGTACGAATGATCCGTTCTAATTGGCGTACACCGGCTTCATAGGTATATGTCTTGATGAGGTACCTGAGGAGGTCGTCTTCATGTTCCGGATCAAAGGCGATCGCTTCTGCTCCAATACTATAGCGTTGACGAATCCGTTCAATCAAATGCTCCTTACAAATAGCGATCTTTTCCTCCACACCGTATCGATCCAAAAATACCACTTCGCAACGATCAACCACCGCGGGAGGCACCGTCTCTAAGGAATTGGCGGTCAGGACAAAGTGACACTGGGAGAGATCAATGTCTAAGGCTGTCTGCGTATACTTATCGTGAAAAAGATGATTCTGTTCCGGGTCCAGTATCTCTAATAAGGTCGCAATAGCGAATTTTTCCGTCTTGTCCGCTTCATCCATAATGAACATACCGTTCATGATGCCCATCTTGATAAGCCCCTGAACAATGGCGCCCGGCTTAGAGCCTTCCCATGTGAAACCGTGACCTCTGAGATCCGTCTCATCGCTCATGCCTCCCAGAGAAATTTTGTGATAAGGGATGTTCAGGTTCTGGGCGAGCGAAATAGCCAAGGAAGTCTTACCCACACCTGGAGGCCCTACGAAGAGGAACACGCTGCCGGTGCGGGACAATCCGCTTTTCTCATTTTCATTGTCCTTCTGGTATCGCCAAATGAGATTAGCAAAAAAATCACAAAGGATCTCTTTGGGTTTTTTCAGGCCGTAATGCGTGCGGTTTAGACCCTCTTCAAAGTCTTCAGGCCGCACGTCGATCTTCTTTGTTTTTTTCCAGGGAATGGCGAGCAGGACCTCAAGGAGTTCCGTGTATTTGGGACCGCTGTGTCCGAGAGCACTTGTCCTGTTTTTATCGATGATCTCCATGGCCTGGCGTGGAAATGTGGGATCATCTCGAGCCTCTGCCACGCGATCCTTGAGACTCTTGACGGGACTTGGTGTTGGTTCGTTTGCGCGCGGAAGCGGCCTTTGATCGGATGGGGGGAATGATGGTTGCGTTCCCCTTTCGGCGGAGACCCTTTCCAAATTTTCCTTAAAAAAAGTGAAAATTTCTTCCTCTCCCTTCTCCTCAAGGCTGGATTCCGGTAAATCCAACTCATGAAAAAGATGGATCAGCCCATACCTGTCCTTGAAAGCATGAAATATTTTGAGGCCTTCTTTTTCGTCATGTTTTACCGCGACCTCATATAAACGCATCATTTTTTCAAGATAATCGTTTCTTCTTCTCAACGAATAACACGTATTTCTGCTCCTTTGATAATATTCTCCCAAGAGTTTTCTTTTTAGATCCATATCAAAAAAAGGAAATAGATCGTAAAGCAACGAATCCGGAATCTCCGACAAACTTGTCACCTTGGCATTGAGGATTTTGGCGATAATGTATTCATAGGGTCGCTTCTCTTCCGCCGTATCCAATAGTGCGATATAATATGAACCCTGAAGACCATTCATTTCATCAGCCAAAGCGTTTCGGAGCATTCGGTAATATGTGGGATCATTGTTCCGCTTTTCAATTGCAAAGGCCACATCCGAATCAATGATCTCCTGCTCTGTTCTTTGGGGATAAAGCAAATGCTCTATCTGATGACGTAAAAAAAATTCGGCGAATGCGAGCATCTTGCCTTCTTCCGCTGTCTTCCCACCCAGTCTGGAATCAGGATGGCTCGGTATCACGAAGGCCAGGTAATCGAAGATACGTTCGTGGATGAAAATGATCCTGCGATCCTCTTTCAAGAAAATAAAACTGACGATGGGGACCCGTTTTTCATCATCCTCCATCCTTTGTATAGTGAGACGCGAGGAAACATCCGCGACCAATGTGGAATCAGTGCCCCTTCGATTTCTGAAGTAAGGCATGACGCGAACGTTGCAGATCGTATTGAGGATCTGGACCACTCTCTTGATATCCCCTCCTCCGGGAATCGGTAGACTATCAAGGACCTTATGATCGAATGTCATTGGAAACATCATCAATCCCTGTGTTTATTTTACCTGGATCTTGCACCCATTATCGTAGCGAGGCGCCGAAAGCCTGACGATAAAGCGAAGTTGGAGTGATTTTGACCCGCAGGCATATTACCGATATGGTGAGGATCAAAATCACGAAACAAGCTTTATCGTCAAG
>JAFGGA010000197.1 GCA_016930835.1 Deltaproteobacteria bacterium | reverse complement strand
TTTTGATCCTCACCATATCGGTAATATGCCTGCGGGTCAAAATCACTCCAACTTCGCTTTATAGTCAGGCTTTCGGCGCCTCGCTACAATAATTGATGCAAGATTCAGGGAATAAATCATCTCGGAAATGTCGCTCCCAGCCAATTTTGATGGCCTCGTAAAATGTCGGAAAACGCCATTTTCCGTCATTCCGGCCTGCCTGTGCGTATCCGCACGCAGACAGGCGAAGGCCGGAATCCCGTCTTTTGAGTGGGTTAGATGATTTCTGGACCCCGGTCTTCTCCGGGGTGACGGCCTTTTCGAGATCATCAATTGTAATATCTGACCTTAAAACCTGATTGACAATTCATTTTACTCTTTTACAATAACTTTAAGACAATAATTCAATCAAAATAATGGGGAACCGCATAAATAATCCATTCACGATTAAAGTGATCATTTTTGAACAATGGGTGAATAGATCCGGATCTTAATATAGGTTCCACAACCCCTTCCCGACCCTAATTCCAGCAACCGTTTGAACACGCCTCGCCAATGTCGGATAGGATAGCAGCGGCGGTCTTGACAATTCCATCCGTGTCATGTATACGCTACTAAAAAAGGCACGAAGCCTTAAGTAATCTTTAATTGAATCTATACTTGAAGCCATGAAGGCCGTTTTCTTCTGAAGGAGAGACGTCTTCATGGCTTCTTATTTTAAAGATAAAAAATTTCGTAATAGTTTAACTTTTTCCAAATGACAAAAATTTTCAAGCGGAAAAGCCTATGAAAGCAAGGATTTTTTCCGTAGGGTTGGGATTTATTCCCGATCGTGACTTTCGGTGGGGTATAAACCCCACCCTACTCTGGATTGCATCAATAATATTTTGGGATTCCAATCTTTTTAAAGGGCTAAACTATTCCAAAATTTCTTTTGGATATTAAAAACAGAAGAAAGGATCTTTACACAAATGACTGAACCGGATTTTTCAAAACTTGCTGAAATGACGATCAGGCCGGTAGGCTATGTGAGGAGTGAGATCAAGGCCCCGAGCCTGAGGGCCAAGGGAGAGGACATTGAACTCGACAAAGAGCTACAGCAGATAGCGATTGAAGCAAAGGCCATTCGCTCGCTGGTATCCGAATTGGTGATCCGTCCGGATCTTGAAGGCATCCTGGATGGGCTGGATGATTTCTCCCATGCCCTTGTCCTGTACTGGCCGCACCTTTTGCCTTCTCATGGAAGATCTTTGACCAAGGTCCATCCCATGGGTCAAAAGGCCTTCCCGCTGGTAGGGGTCTTTTCCACTTGCAGCCCGGCCAGGCCCAATCCTATCCTGGTGACGGCCGTCAAAATCCTGGAGAAAAAAGGAAATATTCTAAAGGTGCAGGGGCTGGAAGCCGTGGATCAAAGCCCGATCATCGATATCAAACCCTGCACCAAGACCTACTGTTTGGCGGAAGATATCAAATTGTCCGACTGGATGGATCAAATTGAAAAAGCCCTTTCACAGGCTGAGAGAAAATGATAGGATATACAGTATAATGGCAACCAGGAGACTGAGGAGATCAGATCATTCATGATGAAACGCATCTGTGTCATAGACGGTCAGGGCGGGGGGATCGGGGCCACGATCATCAAGACCCTGAAGAAAAAATATAATGAGACCATTGAGATACTAGCGCTGGGAACCAACTCCACGGCTACATCCCAGATGCTTAGGGCCGGGGCCAATCGCGGCGCCACCGGGGAAAATCCCGTTATACGAACCGTGAAAAGGGGGGATCTGATCCTGGGGCCGGTGGCCATTACGTGGCCCAATGCCATGATGGGGGAGGTGACTCCCCGGATGGCCGAGGCCATTACGTCAAGCCCGGCCCCAAAAATACTCATTCCCTTACACCAGGAAAATATTTTGTTGGTCGGTGCAACATGGGAACCCCTGCCCCACCTGGTTGAAGCCATGGTGGAAAAACACATAAAGGAGGTTTTGAAAGATGTGTGAAGCAAATGCCTTTTTATTGGATCAAGGCAAAGAAGAATTGATCATGGAATCGGTGGATCTTCTTGAGCCGGAGGAAGACGGACAATACCGCCTGGTTAATATTTTCGGAGAACAAAAAATGATCAAGGCAAGGCTCAAGGTCATGAACCTGGTGGATCACAGGATCATCTTCGAGGCGTGATAATCTCGCAAAAAGACAAAAAACGCCATTTTTTGTTCATCCAACAGAAGAGGGATCGTAATTCGTCCTTTCGGCTGGGCATTTTTTGTCATAATAGGTTCTTGGAGTAATTTGTCATTTTGATCGAAAGGAAAAATTTAGAATATCAACCACTTTCTCAAAGGAAGAATTACTCGGCTAAAACCTCGAAATGATGTTATGGAACAATCTCGGGGTCCAAAATCCACTATTACCAGTGGTTTCTGGAGCCTGGCCTTCACTCACGGCTTTTTACGAAATCGTCAAAGGATACATAGCGGCTTTTACCGATGATCGTGCCAAGATGTGCCCTGTTTGACATACTTGATCTTATATCGCCTCTATTTCAAGCGACACAACGCGACCGGTGAGTTCTTCTTTTTGGGCCTTTATCAAGGAGACCCTTTCATGATCAAGCTTGAGTATATCCACTAGATACTGTTTGATGGTAAGCGCTCGACCGTCGGCCAGTGACAGAATCTCATCCATGCTGATCTCCTGCGCGGACCTTACATCATCATATATTCGCCGGTACACCTCAGCCTCCAGGGCCTCACCTTTCAGGTTCGGGTTTTCCGCCTTTAACCGAGACACACGATCAGATGTCCCGGGTAGATTCAATTCAATATTGATCTTATCCAATATATCGCGATTCTCCGGAACCATCCATAAAGCCTTGTCAGCGGCCTCTGCCTGCAGAGCATCGAGGGATATTTTACGGGAAGATGCTAAAAGTCCCTTCAAATGCATGTTCTGGAGCATCACGGCATCTTCGTGATGATCCGCGTTCCCTTTGACTCGAACCGCCAACTGGGGTCTTTTCGTCAACGCCTCCGCCAGGCCTTTCAGGCGATCCTGATTTTCCTGATCCAATTCCGCGAGCCCGCTGGCAAAATGGACCTCGCCAAGGTCTTCGCGCCCGCCCACAAGGGCACCAAGAAGTTTGAACGGTGAAGCCGCTGCCTTTACAATGATATTGACCAGCACTTTAACCACAATCCCTGAAAGGCTGAATTCAGGATCGTCCAGGTCGCCGGATAATCCCACATTCAGATCAATAACCCCATTGACATCGCGCAAAAGCGCCAAACCCAGGGCAACCGGCGCCTTAATAGCGGTTTCACTGGGTACTTTTTCACCCAGATACAGGTTTTTCGCCACGATATTATTCTTGCCTTTCATTTTGTGATCTTGCAGGGTGTAGTCCAGCGCCAAGGATAATTGCCCGCTTTTGAGGTTGTTACCGATGTAAGTGGCGGAATAGGGAGATAGATAGGGCATATCCAGGCCTTTAAGTTGGCAGGCAAATGCCATCCCCGGCTGCTTATGCAAGGAGTCAAGCGTGCCTTTGATGGTTAAAGGCGCATACTGATCTATCTTGCTGGTCATTGAAAATGGTGTGGGCTCAACCCTGTCCGTGGCAATCTGATCTACATCAACATCCAGATCATAGATTCCGGTTTTAAACATCGGTTTCACGCTATGATCCGTGTACTGGATGGTTCCGTCCTGCAGCGTTATTTTTTGGATGGAAAAGGCCCAATCATTGGATCCACCGGTTTCTTTGGCAACATCCGAACCTTGGGTTGCTGCTTCATTCTCCTTCATAAGCGATGTCAGGGTCATCTTTTTGTCCTTCGATATCCTAAAAAAGACTTCCGGTTTCACCAGGCCCACGGAAGCTATGGACATCCTTTGATTGCTCGTATTAACCTCGATACCATCCAGCTTGAATGCCTGCATGCTGATAAGGGGATCATCCGTACGGGTGTCTTCCACTTGAAGGCCATCCAGATTGATGTCGAGTGCTGCGTTCAGGAACGTACCATCTTCGGCCTCAAGGATCATATTGCCATCCAGCGTTAAGCGTCCTTTCTCGATTCGCATGAAAGAGATTTTTTCAAGATATTCGGAAAAAGGCGGTAGCCCAATCTCTCCAAGCTGGTAATTGAGATTCACGGAGAGGGGCGAAAACGTCATCGTACCGTCCCCGCTTACCTTACCTTGCTCGTCGAACATGGCGATAAATCGCATCAAGGTCTGGTTGCCGGGTGTGAAGGTAAAATTTTCCAGGTTCAGTGTAATCCCTGTTAGGGAATGGCCGCGTGTGATCTCATCATCTTGATCAGAAAAATTCAGCGTGCTGTTTTTTAGGTTCATCTCTTTGATCAGGATATTCCAGGGTGGCGTAGAGGTCTGCTGCATATCGGGTATGTCCTGAGATGCCTCTTCCTCGTCCTTCGTAATCAAACGCTCATAACGGAATTTACCGGTTTCATCGAGCCACTGATTGACCGCGATACCATCCAGGGTCACACTCCCAACGGTCACATCTTGCTGTGGAAGGGCCAGCGTCACCTCGTTAATGGAGACGGCTCCGGCATGCAGCATCGGCGGGTCTGAAATATCGTCATCAAGCTTCAGATCGGTCAAAAAAACCCGCCCTTGTTCCGCTCGAAGCTGAAATTCGTTTTCCTGCTTCGCCGTTATCCGAGTATTGACGGATAGGAGCCCATTGCTGACTTTGATGGGGATGATATTTTCCATAAACGCACTAAAGGTTGCCAATTGCACCGCATCGGCTGCCACTTCGGCGTCAAAATGCAGGGGATCGACGCGATATTGGCCGCTTATTCGCAAATCGCCTCCACCGGGTATCTTGGCCTTTAAAGCAAATGGATTGAGGTGCTCATCCCCGGTGGCAAGGTAGAGATCTTCTACTTCGATATTCATGTCCTCCATGTTGGAGTGAGCCGGCTTGACACCGCTGAGATCCGTGTACCGGAAGACCCCTTGGTTGATGGCGATATGGAGGATCTCCAGGGCCATTTGAGAATTTTTGTCAGGCGGCTCTCCAGAAGACGTTTCCGGCTTCTCTTGGGCACTGAGACGTTCAACGATGTCACTGAAGTTGAAACGCTCCTGATTTTTTTCCATATTGATCTCGGGCTGATTGAGTACAAGGTCCTTCAGGGAGATCTTCCACGTAAATATGGATTTCCAGAAACTGAAATTCACATAAAGCCGCTGCCACCCGATCAGGGGCCTCCCTGGCTTGTCCGCAATGGAAAGCTGTTTGACTTCAAGCGATAGGACAAAGGGGTTGAAGTCGAACCGTTCAGCAAGAATCTGACGCCCTATTAGGTTTGATACATCCGCCTCCGCAACCTGCTTCAATTTATCGGGAAGGTACAGATAGGCGAGCGCGATGTATGTGATGTAAATCAGAACCAGCACGGCTAACAACCACTGATACCAACGAATTTGTTTGAGCTTGCGTGAAAAAGATGCCATTGCAGCGCCCCCCCTTTTTTGCATGAAGTGAAAAAATGATGGGAATGCCTTTTATAAAATCGGACTATATGGCTTTCTTCCTCGCATGTCAAAGGCAAAGTCGAAACTGGGGAATCCATGGCGGGGCCAAAAGATGATCTATTTGAATCAGACACGATTAACATCCTGTATTCAAGGAAATCGTTACCGCGAATCCCGTGGGTTTAAGATTTTCGGCGGTTACGCTGCCTTTACAGGCATCCACGCAAGTTTTGACAATGGCCAATCCCAAGCCCACGCCGCCGGTTTCACGATCGCGGGAAGGTTCCGGGCGAATGAAGGGCTCAAAGAGATGACTCATGATTTCTTCAGGTACACCTGGCCCGGTGTCGCGTACTACGATAACGACCTGGTCCTTTTCTCTTTTTGCATTAACGACGATGGGACCGGCATTTCCGGCATATTTAACGGCGTTTCGGATCAGATTGGCCAAGGCTCGGGTCAGGAGTTCCGGGGCGGCGATAACCTGGGTATCCGCATCCACATTGATCATGATTTTTGCTTCCGGAGGACACTCTCTCTGTACGGCCCGTTCAACCAAGGGAAACAGTTTAGCTGCTTCAAGCTGAACCTTGGTAGGGCTCATCTCCGCCCGCGAAAATGAAAGGAGTTCATTGACCAAATTCGACATATGCGTCACATCTTCCATCACATCCTTTACCCGTTCCTTATTCCACGGATCAATCCGCTGCTCCAGGATGCCGAGTCCAATTTGAATACGGGCGATGGGTGAGCCGAGTTCATGGGCCGCATCCCCTAAAAAACGCTTTTGTCCATTGACAAAACCGTGTAATCGCAAGGTCATATAATTAAGCGCTTTCCCAAGACGCCCGATCTCATCGGCCCCCGCTTCATGGATCCGCACATCAAATCTCCCCCCGGCGATCTCCTCAGCGGCAGCGGTCATCCTGGCGAGCGGCCGAGTGATACTCCTGCCTAGGGGTATCCACAGAAGAACCGAGATAAAAAGAACTGCACCCGCAACAAACATCCACGGAAGAGGATCAAAGAAGAATCCGTTTCCGGTGATGGATTCGGATTCAGCGATCAGCATCGCGGGCTCAGCAGGTCGCCACGGTTCAAGTGACACCGGGATAATGATCCTGGCCCAGTACTGTGTGGGGTTTTTCGTGTGTATCATGATGCGCGGAGCTCCGTCAGGGGGTTCATTATGATCAAAGAACCTTAATTCAAAAGAACCTTGACCTATGGTCATCCTATCGTGAGGCGGGTCGCCTTTTGGCTCCTCCCGGGGATGATCATGCATGAAAGGAGGCCTAGATTCGTTTTGTGGCCGTTTTAGGGGGAAGGTGTCCATCAACCGCCTCAACAGGTCATCAGGGATGTGCAGGTTTTTTGATAAAAAGACGGATCCATCTTCAAGTAACAGGGCAAAATGGACTTGATGGATTTCGCTAAACCGGGTGAGGACATCGGACCATTCAATTCGGGGTGTCGAGGTCAGATCATGTGAAATGAGCCTACCCGCCACATACATGCGATCTATTGTCTGCCGCCCGAAAATAGCCTCCAACCCCATTTTGGATTGAAACACATAAAACCCAAATAAAAGCCCTGAGATCAGTATTAGGTTTAAAAAGAACCAGAAAAGGATCTTGGCGAATAAAGATGAAAACGGCCTTATCATAGTTGACCCGGAATAATAAACATATAACCTGCTGATCGAACGGTTTTGATAAATTTCGGATTACGGCTGTCGTCTCCCAATTTCCGCCGAAGGGAAGAGATATGGACATCAATGGAACGATCAAAGACCTCGTAGCTTCGACCGGCAACGGCGTCCAGAAGCTGATCCCGGCTCAACACCCTCCCCGGAGCTTTTGCCAGACACATAAAGAGGTCGAATTCCAGGGGAGTCAGTTCCAATGTCTTTGTTCCCAGACGAGCGGTTCGTGATGTGGGGCTGATGATGAGATCCCCCGATATGATTAACGCCTCATTGATCCCTTGCTCCGTTGAGCTCTCTGATTTGAAATAGCGTCGTGTTACAGCCCGAAGACGCGCTAAGAGTTCCCTTGAGGAAAAGGTCTTGGGGATATAATCGTCTGCACCCATTTCCAGGCCTACAATCCTGTCGGTCTCATCCCCTCGCGCAGTGAGCATCAATACCGGCATATCGGTTTCCTTCCGCAATGTTTTCAACACCTCAAACCCGTCCATCCCCGGCAGCATGACATCAAGGATCACCACGTGAAAATCACCGGCCAAGGCCAATTGCAGCCCTTCATTACCGGTGTATGCTGTATCCACATCGTAGCCCATGGGCTCCAGGTAGTCTTTGATGAGCCGACAGAGCTTTTTGTCATCATCGATGATCAGGACTTTTATTCTGATGGATATGTCTTCCGGTGACATCGTGACGATTCCTTCATCCATACGTTGATTTGTAGGCCATGCCCATCAATAAAGATACTATCTCCTTGACCTGCCCGCAACCTGATTTACAAATCCTTTACAATTCTATGGATTATCAACATATATCCTTAACAATTCGAGATTAAACTGGATGTTTATCAAAGGAGATAATACCCCAAAACCAGTCGAAGGAGGAAAAAATGAATCCGAAATTTAGAAAAAAATATGGCGCTTGCACGATCGTTTTATTGATCATGATCTTTTTTAACCCTTTATCGGCAAAGGCTTTTTCACCCATTTTAGGCCCGCCATTGCCGGGAGCCGCTGGGGAAATGCACCGGGTTCCAATGTCTCCATATGATTTGTGGCTTAACCCCAAGATCGCCGAAGACCTTCAACTCACCGATGAGCAGGTGGCCGAAATAAAGGAAGCCGATTTTACCTATCGGGAAAAGGTCCAAACCCTGAGGACCGAACTGGAACGGCTCAACCTGAAAATGGAAAAGGCATTTTCAATGGCGCCGGCTGACGAAGGGATAGTAAATCAATACGCCAAGGAGATCGCTGATCTGATGGGAAAGATATTTATCCTCAATATTGAGTCTCGTTTAGCTTTTGAAAAGCTGCTCACCGCTGAACAGATTAAGATGCTTCGATCTCCTCACCAACCGCCTCGTTTTGGAAAAAGGGGGGCCCCTCTCCATGAAGGACCCTCAAAGGAGGCCGGTCCATGGCCCCATTAAGCCGGAAAAAACCAGACATGCACGATATTCATTCCATCATATCATTCCATCCGAAAGCTGTTAAAAAGCGTTTCAATGTGTCGGAGTTCGGGAGGCCCCCGGAACCATGAAGAAGGGTTGCCAGATCCTCATTCCTCTGCTGGTTATCATGCTCACGGCATGGTCCTGCGCCTCCTTTGATCCCCAGGCAAGGATAGCCCCTGAAGGTGACATCCCTAAACGGTTTTCCCTTTATTCCTCTGAACAGGGGCACGCTTCGCGATGGTGGAAGGAATTCGGAGATCCGGAATTGGATGCCCTGATAGAGGAGGCCCTGTCTGGGAACCTTTCCCTGGTAAAGGCATGGGCGCGTTTAAGACAAGCAAACGCCGTTATCGCACAAAGTCGGTCAGGAGTGTATCCAAGCCTGGAGGCTTCGGCAGGGGCATCCTATACCCGTCAACAAATTACATCAGAGGGTGGAACGGCAACCCTACAGAGTGGCTCACCTGCGGGACAGGGAATAGAATCGAAAACGACCGTCCGGCAAAAAACGGAGGACTATTCCTTGGGGCTGGCCAGCAGCTATGAAATAGACCTCTGGGGACGAATGCGCTCTGACCGGATGGCGACTCTTCTGGATTATCATGCAACGCGAGAAGATTTAAACACCGCGGCCGTTTCCATTGCAGGCCAGATAGCAGAGCAATGGATCAATATAATCTCCCAAAGAATGCAAAGACATCTCCTTCAAAAACAACTGGAGACCAATCTCACTTATCTTGAATTAGTGGAGCTGCGATTCAACAAGGGCATGGTCTCCGTCCTGGATGTCTTCCAACAGAGACAGACGGTGGAACAAACCCGTGCCCAGATTCCCTTCATCGAGGCACAGGAGCGGTTATTGCTGAATAATCTTGCTCTTCTCATGGGTAAGCCGCCCAACTACCCTATTCACATTACCCGAGAGACATTACCGAGTCTGAAAAGCCCTCCCGCGGCGGGCCTTCCCGCGGATCTGTTGGTCAATAGACCGGATGTACGTTCGGCCGGACTCCAGCTTGAGGCAGCGGACTGGCAGGTATCGGCCGCCAGGGCCAACCGGTTGCCCAATCTGTCCCTTTCAGGTTCAGCCGCCTACAGTGCTAATGAACTGGATCTCCTTTTTGATAACTGGATACTCACCCTTGCCGGAAATCTGATAGCCCCGATATTGGACGGCGGACAACGCGCCGCAGAGGTGGATCGCACACGGGCGATTGTGGATGAAAGGCTGTCCGCTTACCGTGAAAGTGTCGTTACGGCCATTAAAGAGGTAGAGGATGCCCTGATCAATGAGGAGAAACAGCAGGAGCATATCGCCGCCCTTGAGCTGCAACTTGAGACCGCCCGGAAGGCCCTGAATGAGGCCAAGCAACGATACCTTAATGGATTGAAAGAATACCTGCCTGTTCTCACCCAACTTCTATCGGTCCAAGGTCTGGAACAGGATATGATCCAGAGGAAAACAGAACTGATCCTTTATCGTGTCGGTCTCTATCGCGCCTTGGGAGGAACATGGACCAAGGATTTGAATCCGGAGTCCGGATTGACACAGGTATCGGGAGGACCAGGAGAGGAAGAGAATAACAATGGTTAATACGCATGAAACGGCAGATATCAAAGCATCAAAATCAGCTATAAGACAAGTCCATCGACGGTTGTTCGGCATTATTATAAAAGCCTTCCTTTGCCTCTTGGTTTTGGTCGCGGGTGGTGCCATTGCCTATGCCATTGCAACAACCGGTAAAAAACCTCAGATAAGACCACCGGCCATCTCCGTGCCCATGGTTCAAACTGAAAAAGTTAGGCGATCGGATGAGCAGGCGGTTGTTCAAGTCATGGGGACAGTCGTCCCGGCGAGGCAGGTGACGCTTAAATCGAAAGTGGCAGGTGAGGTCAAATGGGTGAATCCCGAATTCATGGTAGGCGGGTTTCTGAAAAAGGGCGAAAAGGTCCTAAATATAGACCCGGAAGATTTTTTACTGGCCATAGCCCAGTCACAGGCCGAAGTGGCCAATGCCCGGTATGCACTCAAAGTGGAACAGGGATATCAAGAGGTGGCCCGGGCGGAATGGAACCTCCTAAATGGCGAGGAAAAAGATCATGAGCAGGATTCCGAGTTGGCCCTGCGAAAACCACACCTTGAAAAGGCGGAGGCCGAAATGGTCGCTGCGGAGGCCGGTCTTAAAGAGGCGCGGTTGAGCCTTTCACGGACCATCATGAAGAGCCCTTTTAATGCCGTTGTCCGATCCAAGGAGGTGGATATCGGCTCTCAAATTTCAACCCAGGACCAGATTGCGGAACTGGTCGGCACGGATGCATTTTGGGTCCAGGCGTCCATACCCGTGGATCGCCTAAAATGGATTGCCATTCCTCAGAAGGCTGACGAAAAAGGCTCAAAGGTCCGGGTTCTATCCGGCAGAGGTTCGGAAAACGAAAAAGGTTATGAAGGAGAAGTCATAAAATTATTACCGGACCTGGAAACGCAAGGGCGGATGGCGAGAATACTGGTCGAGGTAAGGGATCCTCTCTGCCTGGAAAAGGATCATAATGGACGACGGCCCTTGCTTATCGACGAATTCGTTCAACTGGAGATCGAGGGAAAAATATTAAAGGATGTTGTTCGCATACCCCGTACCGTGTTGCGGGATGATTCGCAGGTATGGGTGGTGGGAGAAGGAAAGGCGCTTCAATTCAGGACGGTCGATATCCTGTGGCGTGAGGAAAAGACTGTATTCATCGGGGATGGAATTAAGAATAACGATGATCTGATCGTGTCGAACCTTCAAAGCCCCGTGGAGGGGATGCAAATACGTATTCAAGGCGATGAAGCTTCATTGAAGGGCGATCATCAGGGGTCTCCCAAAACCTTTCCCATCAATCCACTTTTTGAAGAAGTGCCCCGGTAGGGAAATTTTATGGAGAGGTTTGATGAGGGGTTTTTATTTTTTTGGGAATAGGGATGAATAAGAAGGAAAATATAACTCGTGGGCCGATCGCATGGATGACAGGACATTCCGTTGCCGCCAATCTTCTCATGCTCGTCCTGATTATCGGCGGGATATTGTGTGCACTGAAAATCAAAAAAGAGGTGTTCGGGGATTTTGAGATGGACTGGATTATGGTGTCGGTCTCATATCCCGGCGCCAGCCCTGAGGAAGTCGAACAGGGAATCATCCTGGCGATAGAGGAATCCGTGCAAAGCCTGGACAATGTCAGCGAAATAAGCTCTTCGGCCAATGAAGGCGTGGGAACCGTAACCATTGAAATGCTGACGAGCGGTGATCTGCAAAAGCTGACGCAGGATGTCAAAAGCGCGGTGGAACGAATTACCTCATTCCCTAAAGAGGCGGAAGAGCCCCAAATTTCCACCATCAGCCCACAACATCAAGTGCTCACCCTCGTGGTATACGGTGATCAGGAGGAATGGGTTTTACGTCAGGTTATTGAGGACATTCGTTACAAGCTATTAAATGACCCAGATATCGTCCAGGTCGAACTGAGTTCTATCCGGGATTATGAATTGAGCATTGAAGTCCCTCAGGCAAAATTGCGTGCCTATAACCTGACTTTACAAGAGATTGCCGATACCGTGCGGGCGGCATCCGTTGAGGTCCCGGGAGGAAGCATTAAGGCGGACGGAGGAGAGATCTTGATTCGAATGGCCCAACGCAAGGGTTATGCCCGAGAATTCGCTCAAATCCCTATTATTGCCGCTGAGGACGGAAGCGTGGTCCGGCTTGAAGATATCGCCGTTGTTTCGGATGGATTTGAGGAAACGGATCACTGCTCAACCTATAATGGTAAGCCCGCTGCCATGGTCAATGTATATCGCGTAGGGGATCAGACGCCCATTGAGGTGTCCGAGGCGGTGATGCGGTATGTTAATGAATGGCGAGGTTCTCTGCCGCCCGGCATTGAAATCGAAGTGCTTAATGACATGTCGGAGATGTATGCCCAGCGCCTGGATCTGCTTGTTCGTAACGGATATCTGGGCCTGATCCTTGTATTCGGCCTTTTGGCCCTTTTCCTGGAACCTCGTCTGGCCTTCTGGGTAACCATGGGAATCCCGATCTCTTTCCTTGGCGCCTTCTTTTTCCTGCCCCGATTCGGTGTCACGCTCAACATGAATTCAATGTTCGCTTTTATCGTGGCCCTCGGCATCGTGGTGGATGATGCCATTGTCGTGGGTGAAAATATTTATAAGTTCCACAGTCAGGGCGATTCTTTCTTGACCGCGGCCGTTAAAGGTGTGCGGGAGGTTTCCATGCCGGTCACCTTTGCCGTTTTGACGAATATCGCGACCTTTATGCCCCTCTGTTTCGTCCCCGGTTTTATGGGGAAGATGTTTTTTGCCATACCCATCGTTGTGATTTCGGTGATCGGGATCTCGCTTATTGAAAGCCTCTTCATCCTGCCTGCCCATATCGGTCACCTGAGGGACCGATGCCCCTGGGGACCGATCAAATGGTTATTCCATTTTCAACAAAAATTCAGCCTTTGGTTTTCGCGTTTGATCGAAAAGGTCTATGGTCCATTTTTACGGGCGGCCCTCCGTTTTCGCTATGTGACCCTTTGTCTCGGTTTGGTCATGATCATGATCACCTTGTCCTTTATTATCAGCGGCCGGATGGGGATCACGTTAATGGAACGGGTGGAATCGGATTTTGCCCAGGTTACGGCCACGCTTCCTTATGGAACCGCTGTGGAAAAGACCAAGGCGGTTCAGGATATCTTGGTATCCGCCGCACAAAAGGTCGCCGAGGACAACGGAGGCAGCCGACTCGTCAAAGGGATATTCGCCGAAGTCGGCGTTACCGCACATATGTCGGGCGAGATTTCAGGAGGTCATACGACCCAGGTCCGGGTTTTCCTGACGGCGCCGGAAAAACGCCCCATAGAAGTGGACAAGTTTGTCGAGCTGTGGCGCAAGAATGCGGGCGAAATCCCGGGGCTGGAAAGTCTTCTTTATAAATCCGATGCCGGTGGTCCCGGGTCCATGTCCGCCTTGACCCTGGAATTAAGCCATCCGGATATCGATGTTCTGATTGCCGCGGGCGAGGACCTCGCGGCCGCCTTGGCCAACTACCCCATGGTCAGTGATATTGATGACGGATTCCAACCAGGCAAACAACAGAGGAATTTTGCCATTCGTCCTGAGGGTCGGGCATTGGGACTGTCCGCTCAAGATGTAGCCAATCAAGTACGAAATGCCTTTTATGGAACGGAGGTCTTTCGACAACAGCGGGAGCGAAATGAAGTCACGGTTATCGTGCGGTTACCCGCGAGTGAAAGGGCATCGGAGTACAACCTTGAAGAACTCATGATTCGCACACCCGCGGGTACTTTTGTGCCCCTGGGTGAAATCGTTGATGTGACTCGAGGAAGGGCCTTCACCAGCATTGAACGGGAGAACGGACGTCGGCTGATATCCGTAACCGCTGAAGTGCAGCCCCGTCCTCTGGCCGATATGATTTTAAAATCTTTAAAGGAGCATACCCTTCCCGGGTTGTTGGAAAAATATCCGGATCTGGAATATGGGGCCGGCGGCATGCAGGAAGACATGACGGAAAGTATGACGAACCTGGTCATGGGACTTGGTTTGGCCTTGCTGATGATTTACGCCTTGCTGGCCATCCCTTTCAGGAGCTATATCCAGCCCGTCATCATTATGTCGAGCATTCCATTCGGCATTATCGGCGCTATTCTCGGCCATTTATTGCTGGGGTATAGTCTAAGCTTAATGAGCCTGTTCGGGATGGTTGCCTTGACCGGTGTGGTGGTCAATGATTCCCTGGTGCTGATCGATTTTACGAACCGGGAGCGAATAAAAGGACTTTCCCCTTTTGATGCCCTTGTTTCTGCCGGCATTTCCCGATTTCGGCCCATTATGCTCACGTCTCTTACCACTTTTGGGGCGTTGGTCCCCATGATATTCGAGACCTCACTACAGGCCCGGTTTATGATTCCCATGGCCATATCCTTGGGGTTTGGGGTGTTGTTCGCGACATTCATTACATTGATTCTCGTACCCTGCATTTATCATATTATCGAAGATCTCCACGGGCTGATCACATCGGAGGAGACCGGAATGATTCCTATGGATGTCAATACAGGGGTCGATGAATTGATAACAGAAAAAAATCAGCCCTGAACATGAGCGAAAAAAGCGAAATCAACGGCTCTGCTTAAATTGTTATATGTGGACTCCTCAAAATCGTAAACCATTTCTGTTGACGTAAAAATAGAGTTGTTATTTATATCCCGGGAAAGGATTGCTGGTTTATAGGAAAAATTTTCCCGCCCTAAACATATGGCGATCTATTAAGTCAGAAACCGTAATGCACCCTCTGAACATCATGCGATAAAAAATGAGTGACGTTTTAAGTTACGCTTGCCCGTTGCAGACAGGATGTTTAGGTGAAACATCGTATTTATCGGATAAACTTATTGTGAAGAAACGAAAAAGTTACAGCGGCACTTTCAAGACTAGGGTATTAAGGGATTTATTGGACGGTAAAGGCAGCCTCAAGGAACTGGCGGAACATTACAAAATCCATCCCAACCAAATCAAAAACTGGAAAACCCTTTTAATGAAACGAGCCCATCTGATTTTAGAGGATAAGAGGCGTCGAAGGCCCTGATTCATTTTGAATTTTTTCGTTTCCTCAAAGCGTAACTTATCGATCCTTTCATGCATCGGTTCCTCCTCTCCGAAGTGCTTTTACGGCACAGGAATTGCCCCTGAAAACGCAAACGGTGATGCCCCGCTTGGAGGGCAGAAAGGAGATCACTATGGAGATCAATAAAATCGATTTGATGCAGGCCTTATATGGGACCTATGAAACAGCTTTTCAATCATCTTCATCATCCGTTTCAGATGACGACTTTTGGACCATGAGTAACAATCCTTCTGAAAAAATAGACATCAGTATGATCGGAAAATTCAGAAATGTTGTTTCCCAACTGAGCGATGATAAAAAGGAGGAGATGCGCACATTTCATGAACAGATGTTGGCGGCCATACAGAACGGGACCTTTGATGCCTCGGAAATGGCCGCTAATGCACCGGATGCCCTTAAGTCATTTGCAGAGGAAAATGGCATCGACCTGGAGACCATGTTGGAGGAACAAGCTTCTATGATGGAAAACCAACCCATTGGGATGGGACCCCCTCCCCCCATGCCATTCGGAGGAGCAGGGGACCTTGTTTCTCAATTGAGCGATGATGAAAAGGAAGAGATGCATACATTCCATGAGGAGATGATGGAGGCTGTGAAGGATGGGACCTTTGACGCCTCGGAAATGGCCGCCAATGCACCGGATGCCCTCAAGTCTTTTGCCGAGGAAAACGGAATCGATCTGGAGACCTTGCTGGAAGAACAGGTATCCGCCCCGCCGCCTCCACCTCCATCCAATAATACCTATGGAGGTTACGGGAATGAAATGCCATACTCATCCAGAGCCACAGGTGCGGCGGCCATGAAATATATGTTCAAAACAGACGATGATGAACAAACAACATTATAAGCTATGAGTACATCGCCCGATAAGCGGGGGATCACCGTTTCAGTAAATGATTCCAGAAAGGATTAGCAAATGACAGTCAACAATATTCAGGCATCTATTTTGGAGACATTAAGTAGCCAATATGCCTCCACAGATACAACAAGTAGCAGCAACAGCAGCAGTATGATGGAAATGGATGATTTTTTGACTGTTTTTCTCGCTCAGCTTCAATATCAGGATCCGCTCAATCCATTAGAAGCAACCGATATGACCGCCCAGCTTTCAGCGATCTCCACGGTAGAGCAACTTTACAACGTGAATGAGAAACTGGATACGGTTTCCACAGAACTTGAGGGCCTCTCAGCTTCGGATCCTCTCGGATATATCGGAAAAGATGTCCTGGTGGAAGGTAATGAAATCGCGGTTCAGGATGGGGAGCCTTTAGGTGCAACCTCATTTTCCATTGAAGAGCCCGCTCTGGTGGTCATCACCATATTCGATGCCGCGGGGAATAGGGTTCGAGAGATCCAGTATGATGCAAATGAAGCCGGTTCCCAAATGATTGGGTGGGGTGGAAAAGATGATCAAGGCCTTTTAGTGGAAGACGGGACCTATACGTACGAGGTGGTGGCTACCGATAATAATGGAGAAGAGGTCGCGGTGAATACCCTAAGCCAATGGCGGATCACGGGGATTGCCTATGAATCAGGAGAACCTTATCTCTTGGCCGGGGATGTTTGCCTGAACCTGGCAGATATCATTTGTGTATATGATTCCTCTGGAGATGGCGCGGAGGGAGATTCTGAAACTGAAAATTGATCTATTCATACATGCGAAGATTTTCATTTTGATGTTTGTTCTGAAATTTTATCATCGCATGCTGCGCTGTCAATTTCTGCCAAGAGTTCATCCAGATTCAGTCCATACCTTTGCGCCACATCCTGCACGGTATCGAACAGGGCCTGGCAGCATATGCACTCCCCGGCCTTTTCATCGTATCTCTTAAAAACCACCTCGGTCTCCCGGTATTTGGAGATGATATCCAAGATCGTCATTTCAGGGCTGATATATTTTGGTTTATCGGACATATTGGCTCCATTTATATTTTTATTAAAGGTTCATCATGATATCTACGTCATGGCGCTTTAATGGCGAATGGTTTCCCGGACCCCGGCCGGGGTGACGAGCTTGGGTCAAAAACATTGGGTCATTCCGGGGTTGACCCGGAATCCATTATTTATGTAAATTCTATTTTGAAACCTTGGCAAATGTTCCCTTTGATTGTCGTGAAGATCCATCGTACCAAATTCATGGCCGAACACGATCTCGATTTTTCGATCATTCGCATTATGATCCTTTTGCCCCCTTGGATTTCTTGATTTTATTCTTTTTGGAGGGGATCCCTTTAACTTGTTTTTTTGCGGGTATGTTCTTGGACACGGATTTTCCGACCGTTAACTTACTTGCATTAGATTTTTTTACAGGAACTTTCTTGCTTACGGATTTTTTCCCGGGGGTCTTCTTCAGCACGGGCTTTTTTACGGATGCTTTCTTCTTAGTGGGTTTTTTAAGAGGGGC
Source organism: Deltaproteobacteria bacterium (assembly GCA_016930835.1). Classification (GTDB taxonomy): domain Bacteria; phylum Desulfobacterota; class DSM-4660; order Desulfatiglandales; family HGW-15; genus JAFGGA01. The sequence goes on along the minus strand of JAFGGA010000197.1, from coordinate 26,715 downwards.
TCTTTTAGAAACGCTCGTTTTCGCGGAGGCGGCCTTTTGGGAAGCGGGATCGGCAATTACGGACTTCCCGACCCTTGGTTTTGCCACGGTTTTCTTCTTGTTTTCTTTTGAAATCACCTTTTTCCCGGTTTTTGCAGGGTGCTTTACCTTTTTGGCGGACAGGATCGGAGACCTTTCTTTAGCCAAAGAAGCATCCTCCATTTCAATATCAATCCCAAAAACCGACGAAAGCTCATCGCTATCAAGCAACCTTACTTTACTGGTCTTACCGGTCATGGTTTGTTGATCAATTGCCGACTCCACCATCTCGGTGGGGTCCACCCCGCGTAAGATAAACAGCAGATCAGGCTTATGATCGAGACGCGCGCCAACGCCATATAGCGTCGCGGCCACGTGTTTACACATGACGGCCCAATCCGGGCATGAGCAGGTCATTGTAATCTCTGTGGGTGATGGAAGCAGCCCTTCGCCCTTACGAGTTACGATTTCCATCACGCCCTTGGATATAGAACCCCGGAGCAGTTCAACCAATGAATTGATCCGACCCGCGCATTGTCTTTTGATTGAATTCCATCTGTCTTTTGTCAAGGACTCGATTTGAATATCTACCTCGTATATATCCGATCCGCTGACAAGCGCGCGAACACGATTGGTGCTGATTTGCAGGTCAATCACCGAGCCGTTTCTCACATAAGTCCGTCCGCGGGGCAGACGATTCGAATAATCACTGTAAGCCTCGAGATTCTTACACCAGGCGTCGCCCCAAAACGTTGAAACGATCCTGCGTCCCGTGATCGTTATTGGTGCGATGTCGCGCCCGCTTTTCTTCATCGCGGCTAACGTCTGCGCTGCCTGTAGGCGGCGTGTAGCTGCTGAAACATGCGGTTGCCAGGAATTGCGGAAATACCACCCCATAGGTTCACCTCCCCTCATCATTTGGACATGGGCTTATGACCAGTCCACACTTATTGCTTATCCTTCCAATACACTGTTTAAATCAAGCGATACCATGGTCATGAGTTCCTCATTGCTCATCTCGGTCAGGGCCACTTCAGCACCGCCGGATAGGATCTCATCAGAGAGCGTCTGTTTCCCGGCAATCAACTCATTGATATGTTCCTCCAAGGTTCCTCGGCAAATGAACTTGTGGACCAACACGTTCTTTTTTTGACCGATTCGAAATGCACGATCCGTGGCCTGATTCTCCACCGCGGGATTCCACCACCTATCGAAATGAATGACGTGGGAGGCAGCAGTCAAATTGAGGCCGACCCCGCCAGCCTTAAGCGAGAGCACCATGAAGGGGACCCGATCATCCTCTTGGAAATCCTTGACCAGCGCTTGTCGCCGCTTGACTGGCGTTCCACCGTGCAAAACAGGGCCACTTTGCCCGAAGATCTCGGCCAAAAAGCCAGCCAGCGGCCCGGTCATCTCACGGAATTGAGTGAATACCAGCACCTTGTCTTGACGAGCGGCAATGGGTTCGCACAATTCGCGTAATCGCTCAAATTTACCGCTGTCCGTCGGCGCGTACCCGCCGTCACCCAGCCACTGGGAAGGATGATTACATATCTGCTTGAAACGCATCAAGAAGGCCAATACCACCCCCCGCCGTTCAATACCGTCGAGATTCGTTATCGCCTTTCGCATCTCTTCGACCGATTGCTGGTACAAGGCGGCTTGCCATTTGCTGAGTAGGCAAAAAGCATTTATCTCGGTCTTGTCGGGTAGATCGGCAATCACGCTTTTGTCTGTTTTGAGTCGCCGTAAGATGTAAGGTTGCACCAGCCTGCGCAACGGGGCGTAGCCTTGTTTGATCGATGCCATGGATTTGCATAACTTGTTGAAGGTCTTGGCCGATCCCAATAAGCCGGGATTTAAAAAATCAAAGATCGACCAAAGGTCACCGAGGCGATTCTCCACCGGTGTCCCCGTAAGCGCCAGGCGCCATCTCGCTTTTACAGCCTTGACCGCTTTTGTCTGTTTCGCGGCGGGATTCTTGATGGCCTGGGCCTCATCCAATATCACATACCGCCATAAATTTTCCTTCATCCATCTAGAACGTATGGTTGTCCCATAGGTGGTGATCACTGCATCGTATTTTTCTACCTGCTTTTGCGATAGATTCATAAGCTCGGCCGAAGGAATGCGCGACGGATGCGCGATGAGAACCTTTAGATCAGGCGCAAAACGTTCGATCTCTTGCAACCAGTTATCTACAAGCGAAGCGGGAACGACCAAAAGATCAGTGCCTTTCTCTTTTTTAGCTTTACACATGGATAGGACCCCAAGAACCTGGATCGTCTTACCCAGTCCCATGTCGTCGGCCAGACAACCACCCAGCTCAAGACCCCGCAGAAGCGAAAGCCACTGGACGCCAACCTTTTGGTAAGGACGAAGCTCGGCGTTCAACCCCGCGCCCGATTCAATATCTACTCGCAACTGAGGAGACCGAAGCTCATCCAGCCGGGATGAAAGCCACTTGCCGGCAATGATCTCCGCCCATTCCGGTTGTGTGTCTTCGATATTTCCATGATCGTTACCCACAACCGCACCTGAGAGCATACGCATGGCCTCGCCAAAGCTGATCCCACCTGCTTGAGCTTGCTTTTGAACGTTATGCCACTGGTTGAGCACTTGTGAGAGCTTATCGCGATCGACCTCCACCCAGTTACCCTTGACCAAAATAAGGCCATCACCGGCGGCAAGCAGATCTTCGATTTCTTGCTTCGACAGCTTTTTACCGTCTAAAGTCAAACTCACATCAAAGTTCAAAAGAGCTTCCATTCCCAGAGTTGATGGCGCCTTATCGCCAACCGATACCGAGACCTTGGGGCGAGGTTTGTTCTTGGTGCTCCACCAGTCGGGCATACGCACGACCAGCCCGGCTTTTTCGTATAAATCGATCTCGCAGAGGAATTGATGTGCCTCTTTGGGTTTCCAGGAGAGCGGATGATAAATGTCACCGATATCAACCAGTTCGCGGATGAAAGTGCTCTGTTCAGCGGCGCGGGAGAGGGGAGCCAGCAGCGCAAGAAGTTTCTGACGGTTCTTGGCGCCCGCGTATTCCTTTAATGCCCTACCGAGCGGAAGGTGTTGTGGTTTGGCCTGTTTGGAGATCTTGTGAACATAAGTCGCGATAAAGGCAAAGGGATACTCCGGATCGCGCTTATTCTCGGCCAGATGAAAACAGACACGGCCCACCACGTTCCAGACCGAGCTGTACTGTTTTAAGTAACCCTGCACGCCGTCCTTGTACCCTTTGATTCCGGTCAGCATGGTCATTCCCATGTCGGACCAGATTTCACTTAAGAGAACAGGCGTGAGGGTCTCGGCACCCTGCATAGGTGGCACGGCTTGGCTCAATTCCGATAGCTCGTCGAGGTCAGGATCGGGGGCGACGAATGATTGCAAATCAGTCGGGTCAAGAGCGCCACATACCCGGCCTATGAATGCTCTCCCGACGTCGCGCCAATACGAAAGTGATGGGGGCAAATCCGTTAAAAGCTCTGCCGCGCCGAGATACAATATGCCCTTGCCTCGGCTTTCGTCAAATGCCTCGATAATTCGTTTCGCGGATCTGGCTGGAACAAGCGGGCCATCCTCTGGCGGCCCTGGTTGGACGTCGATACGCCCGCTGGGCATCAAGCGGCAGACAAGGGTCTGACCTCCTTTAGAACAGCTATTGCGAGTGGCCTGTGTCATCGACTATTTACCCTGGAATGCGGCCGGCTCTCCGGTATATCGGGCAGTCCCGTGAGAAAAATAACATCAGGACGATGGTTCAAATAGGCCTCAAGCACGAATTCCGCCCAATAGTTTCGCACCGGTCCGAACTTCATGTGGTGCTCGTACGCCGCGATGCGCTCTTCGATGACGGTGTCCGGCAAGGTCCTGTGAAAATAAGCTTGCCATTCATGTTCATCCGGATCGATCAACAAATAGGGGGTGATAAAGACGACATGCTCTTCAAGGGAACGATCCGGTGGAGGGAGCACGCGAACATACCAAAGCTCACCCTTTTGACCGTGATACCCGGCCGGACAGATGGCCTTGCATACCTTGTCTGTCACGAATTCGCGGAGGATGATTTGATCTTTATCAACGCCCTCATGCCTGAAGACACCCATCCGCGAGTTCTGCATGAGGTTGATGACTCGCACCAGATCCTGGTGCATGCCGAAGGCCTCTCCAACCTCGATGATCGTGGTCCCGACGGTCTCTTTGGCCAAACCCACACATACATCAAAGAGGGTCCAGCAGGTGAAGAATGAAAGCGTTAGAGGGCTCATGGGCGGGCCGCTCGGCATATATTCGTCCTCCGCGCGGGAGATCAGTCTTGCGAATCGGTCCATTTCCTTGAGTCCCAGGAGCTGCTCCGCAATCACCGAGACCTGATTTTGGGCGTAGGCGTATATTGCGTGGGCCGGATGAAGGCCGTCCAGTTCCTCCGGGGTCAATACCGTCTTCTGAAGCTCTTCGGCATTCTTTTTGCAGGACATGATCTCCCTCAGATCGACAACCTTGCTTTTCATATGCCGGTTCATCTTTTTTATGAGCTTGTCCGCGATAGGGCGGTGCCTTTGCGTTTGAAATTCTCTATTCTTGCCGCTCGTGTTTTTCTTCTTTTTACTCAAGTCCGTTGCCCCTCCTTGGTTTGGTCCCTGGAGTATAGGAGATCACCCTCTGGTGTGTCAAAGGTAAAGTCGTTAGAACAATAAGATGTGTTTTAAAAAGTTGGATGGCGGGGATTAAACGAACTTAACGCCTTGGAATGGTTGGCTGCAATGTGTTCTCATGTGCTGAATAAGGGAGAACAGATGGTCAAATATTACGGCTACTATAGTAATGTGGGCCTTGGAAAAAAAAAGATACAAGATGAGGATGAACTAATACTATCAATTCTTGAATTTGATGTTTCATCAAAGGAATACCGTAAAAACTGGGCTCGTCTTATCCAAAAGATTTATGAAGTTGATCCACTCACATGCCCCAAATGTTCAGGGGCAATGAAGGTTATAAGTGTGATAGAAAATGAGGCGATCATAAAGAAGATCCTCAAACATCTTGGGCTGTGGGATCTTAAAGCAAGGCCGCATCCTAAAGACAAGACCCATCTAAAGACATCCGAATACAATATCGACTACTCCTCCTCTCAACTCCCTGAGTTTACCCGCCGTGATTATGGCGGGTTCGATAAATGTAGACCCTGAGCCTGCTTATGTCTAAATATCAGACATAAATCCAAAACCTGAGCAGATCCCTTTTGTTTTTAAAAAGGCAAGATAGACTTAAGGGAGACTTCTGTCTAAATTTGCCTCAATTTTGCCCTTTATCAAGATGGATATTCCATATTAGCTTGGGAATCCGGTTATTTTTTTGTGAGAGCTTTCAAAATTTATCACCCAGCTTTTTCATACCATATCATGCGGCCACAATTGCCTTGACACATATCCCTATACTTGCACCATGAAAAAGCGAGTTCCTACACCCTTATCACCTATCACTCACCTCACCGGTTGTCCAGATGAGGAGGGAGAGCGCGTTTAATAGTCCAGTATGAATTCCCCTTTGGTTTCGTCATAAAATAGACCAGATATCAACAAGACGGCGCCTTTCCTACGGGGGAAAGAAGTGAGTTAAAGTTGTGGGACTCTGCTTTGGAGATTTTAAGTGCTATTAGGGCAATGCGCAATCGTTTGTAGGGGCGGGTTTTATACCCGGCCGGGTGGTTCTTCCGGTGGCAAATGAAATGCCATCTTTTTTATTTATTCAATCAAGGAAAAGAAGAATTGGTCATGGAATCCGTGGATCTTCTCGAACCGGGAGAAGACGGCCAATACCGCCTGGTCAACATCTTCGGCGAGCAAAAGATGATCAAGGCGAGGCTCAAGATAATGAATCTGGTAGATCACAGGATCATCTTTGAAGCGTAATGGGACAAACTCTAGAAATAGGCCCTAATCGCTATCGATAGCATCTTCAAGTGCGACTATCAGCTTCGCAAGATCCAGCCCATATTTCCGTGTCACATCCTGCACGGTATCAAACAGGGCCTGGCAGCATATGCACTCCCCGGCCTTTTGATTGTATTTTTTAAAAACCGCCTCGGTTTCCCGATATTTGGAGACGATGTCCAAGACCGTCATGTCAGGGTTTATATGTATGGTTTTCTCAGTCACAATACTCCTTGAGTGTTTCTTCCAATGCCATTGGAATCTGTTCAATAATCTCTTCAACCGATGTGGCCGGCGTGGGATGAGCATAGTACCCGGCCAGACGGTTTGCCTTGGCGGCAATAAACGATGCCTGCTTGATATCCATGCCGGATGCGATCAGTGCCGATGCGATCCCCGTCAGGGTGTCGCCGGTGCCGCCGATGGCCTCCATGGCCTCTTCCGAGGGGACGTCGATAATATGATGAATCCCATCCTTGTCAGCCACGTAATCCTTTTCCCCTTTGACCAGGAGGCACCGTGCCGCGTTGTCATACTCATAGGCACGGGTTATCAGATCCGGGACCTTATTATGATCATGGAGGATAAAACCCCGGGTGTAAAAAGGATGGGGGGCCTGTTCATCCGCCAAAAAGGTCATCTCCCCCACATCCGGTGTAAACAGATCATACGCCGGCGCCTGTCCGCTCATCTTGGCCGCGTACATGAATCCTGCATCCGCGATTAAGATGGGTCGGTCTTTCATCTCCTCAATGGCGAATAAGACCTTGTTATGCCAATCCACATCCGGTTGAAGATAGTGGAAGGTGATGGTGTGAAACGGACTATTCGGAAGTTCATGGGACAGATACTCATAAAGCTTGCGACTGCCGTCACCCAAGCCGATATCGCCCACCAAAAAGCCATAAAGTGTATCCAATCCCAGGACCTGTCCGGCCTGCGAAGCCGCCGCCAATAAGGCAGGTGTCCCTCGATTAACGAAAAACCGGTTGTTTTCAATCTTCAAACCCTCATTTTGCCAGCTTACCGGCCCTGCTTGCAAGGGAAAATACCGATCTGGAACGGTCCCTACAATAGCGAGCATCGCCGATTCATCTCCTCATAGGCCAATTGCAAGGCATAGCCGCATAGCGTATGCCCGATCTCCCTTGGGCTGGGGGCATCCTTCAGGGATTTCCCGACCATCTCCCGGGCCAGGTACGGGACGTCCGGACAGCCGCCGCCTGAGACGTTTACGATGGTTTGGGACTCTTTATCAACGGTAAGTTTCATGTTGGCGGCACGGACCATAAGATATGGGCCAAAATCTTTCATATAAAAAAGATCCACGGGTTGCAGTAATGGACTACTCACGGGGACCACTTGTAATGGCGGGGTGTTGGCCTGTTGTAACACCCTCAATATATTTAGTTCCTCTATTAAGGGAAATTCAATGACCAGGTCACAACCGGTGCGGATTTCAGGGGGAGGTCCCATGACACGAACGGCCCACCCCTTTGCCTTTAGGACCCTTTCCGCCTGAATCACCTCGCTGGTGTTTTCAAAGACCAACATGCCGCGATCATAATGAACGTTATTTTGAGGCGATGTTTTTTCTTTTTTTAATAGATTTAAAAAGTTCAATGTGACTCCTTGATGATTTTGCATATGGTCGGAAAACGCCCTTTTCCGTCATTCCGGCGAATGCCGGAATCCAGCCTTTTCATTTCGTTGCATGGGCTCTGGACCCCAGCCGTAGTCTATCCCGTACTGGATACGGGACCTGGGTGACGACTTTTTGAGAAGTTGCTAACCTTTACCCAGAATCAATTTGTATCCTTCACCCGCCTCGAAGATCTCTTTGACCTGCCAGCCCTGACTTTCCGCGGCCCGGCTTACGTTTTCCTTGGATGTGTCCGTATCCACAAAGACCTCGATTTCTCCTTGTCTCACCTTCTTTATTTCATCCAGTGTCATCAACACGGGCTGCGGACAGCTCAATCCCCTTGCATCAACATGAGTGCTCATGATCATCCTCCTTATGCACTTTTATTTCTCATGGTAAAGCCGATAAACAGGCAGGTCAATAAACCGATAACCACGGCCGCGATTCCATGGGGTCCCACACCGTTAGGCGAACTGGCCATACCGAAGTTGTGCGAAAATCCCGCACCCACGATCATACCCAGGACGAACACGGCCGCATCCCCATCACCCTCTCCGGCCAAAAAAAGTTGACGACCCGGGCACCCGCCTGCCAAGGCAAAGGCCAGCCCGGCCAGTGTCATACCCCCGAAATTCCAGAGATGCATGGTATGCGCCACCGGTTGTTTGGCAAAACCCGGGTGGAATTGGCCGACAATCAGATTCACGATAAAGGCGAATACCACAAGCGAGATCAACCCCAGGAGCAAATGGTTTTGCCTGAACAGGAGAAAATCCCGAAATGCCCCCATGGTGCAGAAACGGCTCCGTTGAGCCAGAAAACCCACGGCCAATCCAACCAAAAGCGCGACGATTAACGGCGCGTGCATAGCGCCGGGACCTTCAACGCTATAAAAAAGAATGCCGCTTTGCGGTTTCCCATCAATCTGCGGGTAAACCAGCATCAGTGCCAGAAAGCCCAACATGACGATGGGCAGCAGCCATCCCACGGAGGTGTAAGTCTTGGTAGTTCGCCCCAGGTTGTAACCGTTTTTTAGAAACAGGGTCCCGATCCAGATCCCAAATATCAGACCGGCAATGCCCAGAATAGCGTTCCCATCACCTCCGGCAAGACGCAGCACGGCACGCCAGGGACATCCCAGAAAGACCAGCGCGCCGATCATGGCAAAGGCGCCTAAGATAAAGCGGACAATGGGCGCGGACCCGACCCTTGCCCTGAATTCCTTGAAGCTATAGGCTGCGATCAGCGAACCCAGGACAAACCCGATAATCTCGGGACGCATGTATTGAACCACGGCCGCTCGATGCAGCCCAACGGCCCCGGCAATATCGCGGTTGAAGCAGGCCACGCATATCCCCATGTTTCCCGGGTTACCCCATTTTTGTAAAAGGGCCGCAAATACTCCGATAAAGGCCCCTACACCGATGATCCCCCACTTGGTTGCGAAAAAATTTTTCAGTTGTGACATGTATGTTCTCCTCGGTTTAAAAATAGTTCGTTGTTCATGGTTCAGAGTTCGATGTATTTATCAGAAAAGAGCGGTCAGCTTGAAACAGGCATCTTATCATATCCCCGACGCCTTGCGCCATGCGCCTCTCCACACATCCTCCGGCTTAATCAATAGCAAAGAGGATCGGAGACGTACTGCCCTAATTCCCGGCTACTACACATTGATCACCTTATCCGCCAATTGCATGGCCGTGACGATATCCAGCATATTGGTAGTTTGACCCACCTGTTTTTTATCGAGCAGGTTGAAATGGTTCAGGCACGTCCCGCAGACAAGGATCATCACACCCTGATCTTCAAACTCCTTTAGAACCGGCAACACGTTAGAACCCTCAATGGTCAGTTTGACGCCATTATTGACAAAAACCAGGCGCCAGAGGTCATTACCCATCTCTTTTAGGGTTTTCAAAAAAGATGCCATGAGTTTTGCCCCCAATTCATCATCGCCATGGCCCATGCAGTCGGTCGCGACCATGACCATGATCTTTTGGGTTTCCGTAACCGGCTTTTCCGCCGCCGCACTACCGGTGTCTACAGTGCCTAATTTTTTGCCGATAACGCTAAAATCATTCTCTTCTTGGGTGGTTGACACTGCAAAGTTTTGAGATCCCAGGAAACGGCTCACATTCTCTTTGGCCGCTTCATTATCCACCAGCACAGTGATTTCATTTAGGTCATCTGTTTCGATAGCATTCTTGGTATTTAAGACGGGTGCCGGGCACGCCAGGCCTCGACAATCAATCGTTTTCATAAAGAGATCTTCTACTTTCCTTAAATCAGGCGTATCTTGGTGGGGATGATTGGATTTGTCAAACTGGAAAATTCGATGATTTTTTTGAAAGATATCGGGATTTCCGATTTAATCCTTTGAGGAGGACACGGAAGGTACGGAGAGAAAATATTGAAATGAGGATGCAACACCCGCATTGAAAGGCCTTTTGACATGAGCGGTACCTAAAAAAAGTTTGATATTGGTCGAATGATATTAAGCGTTTGAGGCATGATCAGGCATCATCGTCATTCAAGGTAAGGATCTCCATCTGATGCGATCCGTTAAAATTGGAACGAATAAGCATGATACAAAAACCGGCCGCAATGAGATCCGCAACAGGAAAGGCTTGCCATATCCCACTTACGCCGCAAAAATAGGGCAGAATAAGAACAAGCGGAATAAGAAAAAAGATATGCCTGCATACCGATGTAACCAGGCATTTAAAGACATCTTGCACGGCAATATAGTAGAAATAGGTGACAACCTGGATGCCGATAAGGGGAACCAGAAAGGTTGATATCCTTAATGGCCCGGTCCCCGCTAACATCAGAGATCCGTCATTCGTAAAAAGCGAAATAACCTTTTCAGGGAAGCCAAAGAGCAGGAAAAAGAGCAATCCTCCGAAGATCAATGAATATAAATAACCGAAACGAAGTGCCTTTTTGACACGGTTTATACTTCCCGCCCCGTAATTATATCCCACGATGGCCTGGACGCCCTGGCCGATTCCGTTGACGGGCATGGTGATAAATACCAGGACCCGATTGATTATCCCAAAGACGGAAAGGTCCAGGGGAGCACCGTGGTATTTAATGGATATATTCACAATCGCCGCCAGTTTGGCTTTACCTTCGGCCCTGATACTGTTGGTTAACAAAAAACTCAAGAGGACTAAGATAAACCCCGGGACAATAACCGAATAATAATGATCAGCATGGGGATAGATATCCCCATCAGCTCCCAGGAATAGCAGTAGTCTGTGTTTGAAGATGAAAATCGCAATGGATAACAAGACGCTAAGGCCCGCGGTAAACAATATGGCGTTTTTCAGGACATTGCTCGCCTCATGATATCGCCCTTTTCCCAATTCCAGGGACAGCATTGAAGCCGTCCCTAAGGCGCACATCAAAGCTACTGAAAGGATAAACATGTCTACGGGAAATCCAACGGCCAGGGCCGCGACTCCGTTCACTCCCACTGTGTTTCCTACAAAAGCGGCATCCGCAAGATAATACAGCCCGTTTACCGTCATGGCGATCATCATGGGCACAGACATCTTGGTTAGGAGTTTTGGTATAGGGGTTTCCAGCATAAATTTTCTGTTGTCCTTTTCGGCCTTCTTTCGTCCATTCATCAGGTTTTCTCTCCGAGGTGCTTTTGTGTTCAGGCGACTATCAAACTCGTTTGATTCATGCCCGAACTGATAAGACGGAATCGAGAGATAATTTATTGCACTGCCCGCATTTTGTTTCCAATTCCATAGGATTGCCGTGTGATGGGTTCAGGGCCGCCTTGGAGGCGGCCCATGACTCCCCCTATGGGGAGGAAATGAACGAAACAGGTGAGGGCTTCGTACGGATTTGATCCCGTTTCTCAGCATCGAACCTGCGAGCATGCCCTGAGATAAGGTTAAAATTGAATGTCAATCTTAAAACTCGAGTCCCATTCTGGCGAAAAATTCGTTGAGGTTGTCATCAGTCGTGCTAGCGGCAGCCTTTTCGTAGCTGCTCTGCCTGTATTCGAATGAAAGACCAGTGGCAAAATGATCCTTCTCGATCAAGGTGTAGTTTAATCCCAGACTGTATCTATCCTCCAGGTGACCATCCTGGTCGCCGGAGATATCATCATCAAAAACTTCATAGCGCAAGGCAGCCTCAAGCTTATCCACAAATTGAAAGGCCACGGCCCCGGATAACGCCGATTCTTTGTGCTCCAGATTGTCCGCTGAATCCGTCTCTCTTTGAACCGCCGTAATATATTCCGTGTCCAGTGTCAGTCTGGATATCTCAAAGTGGAACATACCGCCCAGGGTGTTGTTACGTTGGCCATCACCCGGCTCTGAGTTGTAGAACACACCCAGGGTCATGCCTTCCATGGGCTCCAGGGTCATATGGCCGATAAACGATGAAACCTCATCGGTCTCCATATAGGATGCACTCATCCCGCCTGTTCTCCAGGCCGGAAGGACAGCGGCGGCGTCAAGATATGTCCTGTCCAGCCCGTAGGCCCCCTCTAGCATATGCGTCATCAAGGCCTCTCCCTTATATACGGTCAGGGAAATATCCAAACCGGATACCCCGGGAGTGAAACCGACGGTCATGCCCGTATCCGCAATCTCATAGAGGTCCTGTGTTAATGGATCGGTTATCAGATGGCTTTCAAACACCCCGAAGGGCAGCCCTCTTTTTCCCAATGTTAAATATGGCGCAAACCCCTCTTTCCGGATATCGATGACGGCCTCATCGCAAAACACATGGTCATCAGCGTCGAGTCCCTCTGCCTTAAACACGACACTACCGGTTGCGTATTCGTGGAGAGCGATTTCCGCTCCCAGCTCAACCGTTCCGACATCCAGATCAGACGTGGAGTCGTTGATCGTGTCATCTCCCGTATCACTGTCACCAGCATAACCGTAGTCAAGCTCGATAGCCCCACTGAAGATTATACTGTTCTTCATCATCTGAATGGCCTCGGTTAATTCATCATTGGATTTTTCTTCCGCAACAACCAGCGATGAGAACATCGCCACAAAAATAAACAGGCATAAAAATGTTTTACTTGATTTATTCATTAAATCATTCCTCCCTCTATTTCATATCCCTTGCCTGGACCCATATGACCGCGTCCTGGGACAATTCTTTACCCTTGTGCTCCTTTACCGGGCCTACACCCAGGGCGCAAAAGCCCCACCAACCCGCCCGGGGGACGCCGAATGAAAACTCTCCATTTACATTGGCCTTGATGGTCATGGTGACAAAAGCGTCCTGGGGAGCCTCGACCTCAGCTTCCCGGGCAAAGGCATTTTTATCCATGATGGGTGCATGATTCATATATTCCACTTCGATCTCCGCATGAGGTACGGGTTTGCCGCCGCCTTTGACGATCCCCCTGAAGACATTCCCGGTCCAGAGGGCATAGGGCTTGTCAAGGGAGACAATCTCCGCTGGCAGGCCGATCTCTGCATCCCAGTCCGTGGGAAAACCGCCGGTGTTGATAACCATTTTGGTGATCTGCTGGATATAGCAATCCTCCTCTTTTTCCAGATAGGGAGAAGGCACCAGGCAGAAAATATTATCGCCCATTCCGCGAAGCCGGTATGATGCCTCATAGGCGGAGCCGCTGTTGGTCAAGCTGATCCATGTAACCGGTTTCAGGCTTCCAAGCAGGTCCTCTTTTTCCCCTTTTTTAACCACAAAAAATTGCTCCGGGTTACCCATATCCATGGTATGCCCGGCCTCAAACGGGTGAGTAAAGACCAGTTTAAGGTCGATTTTTTGTGCCTTTCCCAATGCTGACTCAGGTGTGTAGATCATCTGAAAATGGGCCATAGCAGGCATTGCAGCGGCTATTATTGCTAATCCCATCAGTACGAATATTATTTTTTTCATTGAGCAATCTCCTTTCTTGTTTCAATATTTTTAATCGTCTCATTATAGTATTCACGGTTCGTCATGCTGAAAAGCCACTGGATTCCGGCCTCCGCCGGAATGACGGATGTGTGGACAATGATGAGACAGTGAATATGTTTTGTTTTCAAAAACTTTTTCGCCATAAGTTATTCAACAATCTCTTTGCCATCGACTTCAAGGACGTGCCCTTCCCCGGCGTCAAATATGACCTTGTACGGACCTGAAGGCTTGTTAAAGGTATATTCGCTGTCCTCGTCCATCTTACCTTTGATCAATACCTTGCCGCTCTTGTCCTCAACACGCATCTGCACCCCGGACGCGGAAGATCCGTCTGAAAAACCACCCTCGCAGGTAACGCTCCCATCGCCATTGTCATAACAGGAACAAAGGGGCGTGTGGGCGTATGCCTGAATGGAAACGAAAATCCCCACAGCCAGAATCCCAATAAATAATCTTTTTCTTCCAACCATTTTTCATGCCTCCTTAATCAATGTTATCTAGTTTGTTTTTATACAAGCCCATGAAAATGGTCAGGGCGAGGGCAAGACCATAGAATGCGAACATGGCCTGCAGACCTGATAATCCAAGGGCACTTCCTAATGAAAAGACCAGAATGGCAACCGCTATCCCCAGAACCATGGGATAGATTATCGAGAAGAGCATCCATCTTGCCGAGCCGGCCTGAATTTTCACCGCGATTGCGGTTGCCAGGCATGGGGGGTAAAGCACCATAAAAAGCATCAACGCCAAGGCATGCAGAGGGGTAAATCCTTCCTCTCCCTTGGCCATTCGCTTTTCCAGGGCCTCGCCCTCTTCTTCCTGTTCATACAAGGCACCCAGGGTGGCCACGCTGCTCTCTTTGGCCGCCAGGGCGCTCAACAGTGCCACATTCACCCGCCAGTGAAAGCCGGCCCAACGGGTGACCGGCTCCATCCATTTTCCCAGCCTTCCCAGAAAGCTGTTGTCAATGCGCTCCTTTCGTATCTCTCGCAGCATTCCCTTGCGCTCTTTAAATAGTCCTTTAAATGCCTTGTTTACCTTCTTGGCGTCCTTGTCATCGCCGGGCTGGACAATGCTGAAAAAAACCGGATTCCTCTCTTTAAATGACGCGTTCATCCCTGCAGCAGCCTCTTCGTCTTTCACCGTCATCCTGGTGCTTATATATTCATCCCAATAAAGGACCAGGGCCATGAGATTATCTCCTTGAAGACCTTCCGCGTAACCGGTCCCTTTTATCCTCTTTTGAAAGGCCGTGATGGCCTTGTCCTTTTCCCCATGGTAATAGGCCATACGATCTTTGCTGATACCCGGAAATTGAAGCAGCATAAATATAATGACCGCTACGGAGACCACGATGGTGGTGATTTTGCGGACAAAGAGCCATACCCTTTCCAGTGCCCGGCCCACCACCCCCCTTATGGTGGGCATATGATAGGATGGCATCTCCATGACAAATGGGGCCGTTTCCTTATCCCTGAGAATGGTCAAGGTCAGTATCTTGGAGACCGGCAGCACCAGAAGCAGGCTTATGGTGGAGATGAAAAACATGGCCCATGCCTTGTGGGCTGCAAAGTAGATGTTGATCAGGAGCACGTAAAGGGGGACCTTGGCCAGGCAGTTGAGCATGGGAATGATTAGGATGGTGGCCAGCCTTGAACGCTCGTCAGGGATGCCCTTGCATGACATGATAGCCGGCACCGCACAGCCTCCGACATATATGCCACCCAGGACCATGGGCAGTGTGGATTGTCCGTGGAGCCCGTACCTGCTGAAAAGCCTGTCCATGATGAATGCCATTCTGGGCATGTAACCGCTGTCTTCCAGTATGGCGATAAGGCCGAACAGTATAAAAAAGATCGGGATGTAGTTTAACAGTGCGTTCACGCTGTCCACCACCCACAGGAAAAAGGCCCTGCTCAACGGGATCTCGATAAACCCCGGGTCCGGTGTCAGGGACTCCACAAGCCCGCGCAGCTTGGCCAGAACCGGCCATGTATAATTGGTCAGGTTGTAACCTTGTACAATGGCGAGGTAATACAGAAGCCATATGACGCCGATCATGATGATGGGTCCCAGGATACGATGACAGACCAGGCCGTCGATTTTGTCGGAAAAAGGCCTTTTCGCGCTGGCCGGAAGCCTGAGACAGTCACGGGTAATATCGTCAGCCATCTGATACCTGCGATTGGCAATATGCACCTCCGGCGCCTCATCGTATAGGGCCTCGAAGTCCTCCCGGAGTTTTTCCACATACGCCAGTAACGATTTGAAATCCGAATGATTTTCTTGAACCAGTCTTTGTACTTCCCTGTCTCCCTCCATGAGCTTGATGGCCAGCCACCTGATGGGATAAAGGGACTCAAGGGATGTCTCAGATGAAAGCCGTTTCATGATATTTCTGATAACCGGCTCCATCTCACCATATTCAATGCGCGCGGCACGGACCGTATGTTCGGATAAGGCAACCTTGTCTATGGCTTCCATGAGCTCCTTTTTCCCGCGGCCCTGCTTCATGGCTGTAGGCACCACGGCTATGCCCAACCGGTTGGACAGTTTGTCGGTGTCTATATCGAGCTTTCGCTGTTTCACCACATCCATCATGTTCAGATTCAATATGACCGGAATATCCATCTCCAGAAGCTGAAAGGTCAGATAGAGACATCTTTTGAGGTTTGAAGCATCCATGACATTCACTGTAACGGATGGTTTTTCATGGAGAATGAAGTCCCTGGACACCCTTTCCTCTGGAGAATAGGAAGTCAGGCTGTAGCTCCCCGGCAGATCCACCACCTCCACCTTGCGACCGTTATGCCGGTACCATCCTGTCATTTTGTCCACGGTCACACCGGGATAGTTGGCCACATGCTGGCTTGCTCCGGTCAGGGCGTTAAACACCGTGGATTTGCCGCAGTTGGGCTGGCCTGCCAGGGCCACGAGTATCTTTTCGCTTTGCACCTTATTCCACCTCCACAAAGCGGGCTTCATCGTGCCGGAGGCTGACAAAATATCCATCCAACTCGATCTCCATGGGATCTTCCAAGGGGGCGTTGCGGATAACCTTTAACCGGAGCCCCGCATATACCCCCATGTCCATTAATCTCTGTCCCAATTTATCCTTCACGGAAATCCTCTTAATGCGCCCTTCACTGCTGGGTTTCATCTGATCCAAGGTCATAAATTTTTCTCCTTTCCTGTTATCCAAACAAAAAGGCGTAACCGGTTTTTATTCAAACACCGTGTTACGCCTTCACTTTCTCCGCGCCCTAAAGACAGGAGACCGTAAGACATTCCTGAAATGTTTCATTTCCTAATGCGTAGTGCGAAACACTACCTGGATTCTATCAATACATCCGTGAGCTTCTTTCGCAGGGTCTCAAGCCTCTTTGACTTAAAGGCCTTCCTGCTCTCTTCCAGGACCTCAATGGCTTCCTGGATGGCCTGCTTCAGATTTTCATCGGCCTTGGAATGAAAAGGCAAAGTGATATCTTTTAACGTGCCTTCGCTAACTCTTTGATTCAGTATGCTGTTCACGAGATGCCGATGCATATCTATCTGTTCATGTAGGTGTTGGGTGCTGTTATCAATGACCTGTAGCAGTTCTTTTTTATTCGATGATTCCATATTTTGAATTCCTAATAAAATTAGTTCCACCTAATTTTATTGTCAAAAAAAACAGGCCGTCATACATGGCCCATATGATTGAAAATGAGCATATTTGGTTATGATAACTGATGCCTATTTTCGTCTTTCTTTTTTCTGAGTATTAATTCTTTTTTGTCCTCTTTTGAAAATTTTTCCATATGCTCTAAGCACTTCTCCGTTTCAAATCCGAATTGACAGTATTCGTTGAAATATTTAAGCCAGCTTTCCCCTGTCATGGGGCATGACTGAACAAAATCGATAAACTTGATTAATCGGTTTAGAGTTTCAGGACTCATTCCGTGTTCCATCTTGCATGCCTCTTCATCTGCTAACCAGTAATCAATCTTCAGGATATCGGTCAAAAAGCTCCGAATGATTTCATGCCTTCGATCAATCTCTTTTCCGATTGCAAGACCTTTTTCCGTCAATTCCAGAAATTCATGTTTTTCATAGTCAATAAATCCCTTTTCATTGAGATTTTTAAGCATATTGGTCACCGTGGGCATCTTGACGCCAAGTCTTTTTGCGATGTTCTTGATACGAATAGCCCCTTTTTCCCTGCTTAGGATGAAGATTGTCTCCAGATAATCTTCCATAGTGGATGTTAAGTGTTGATTTTGGATCATAACAATACCTATTGTTAAGGTTAAAATATAATTAGATCCCCCTAACTTTATTTTGGTTTCATATCTTAATTTGGGAATTCTAACATGTCAAGGTTTTTTAAAATAATTCATTGGAGGCCGGGTGACCCAGAAAGAAATGCAGCAGAAGGGTTTTGATCAGCTTTCCATGTTTTCGCAGATGATCTCCGCGAATTCGGAGCAGGAGACTTCTTGGGCATCATCCATCAAGCGGGCCAGGTCATAGGTGACCTTTTTGGAAGCAAAACTCCGTTCGAGGCCTTTTTCAATACACCGGGCCGCCTCCCCCCAACCCATGTAATCAAACATCATGGCCCCGCTCAGGATCAATGACGAGGGGTTGACCTTGTCAAGGCCGGCGTATTTGGGGGCCGTGCCGTGCGTGGCCTCAAACAGGGCGTATCCATTTTCATAGTTGATGTTGCCGCCCGGCGCCATGCCGATGCCTCCCACTTGGGCGGCCAGGGCATCCGAGATATAATCACCGTTGAGGTTCATGGTGGCGATAATGTCGAATTCCTCCGGCCGCGTGAGGGCCTGTTGGAAAAAGATATCAGCGATGGTGTCTTTGATGAGGATCTTATCCTTCGGGAGATCCCCTTGAAGTTCACCCCATGAGACGATCTTTTCCGGATAGATTTCCTTGGCCAGCTCGTATCCCCAGTTTCGAAAAGCTCCTTCCGTGAATTTCTGGATGTTTCCCTTGTGGACCAGGGTGATGGATTTTCGATTGTGTTGGATGGCAAAATCCATGGCCGCCTTGATCAGCCGTCGGCTTCCGGTCCGGCTGACGGGTTTGATGCCCAATCCCGAATCGGGGCGTATGCGCCATCCGAATTCCTTCGTAAGATAATCCAAGAGCTGATGGGCCTTGTCCGTTTCGGCCTGAAGTTCCAGGCCCGCATAGACGTCTTCTGTATTCTCCCGAAAGACCACCATGTTAACCTTATCGGGTTCTTTTACAGGGCTCGGCACTCCAGGGAAGTAACGAATCGGTCTGACACACGCATAAAGGTCCAATCGTTGGCGCAAGGTCACGTTCAGGCTTCTGAAGCCTTCACCCACGGGAGTGGTTAAAGGCCCCTTGATGCCGATCCGGTAATCCATAAACGCTTCGATGGTCTCTTCAGGGAGGTAGGTTCCGGTTTGTTGGTGGGCTTTTTCGCCGGCCAGGACCTCTTTCCAGACAATCCGTCTTTGTCCTTTCCAGCAGAGTTGAACGGCGTGATCCATAACCCTGACGGCGGCGCGCCATATGTCCGGTCCCGTCCCATCGCCTTCGATAAAAGGGATAATGGGCTCATCCGGCACCTGTAACCGCTTATCCGCAAATAAGACCTTTTCAGCTTTTTCCATGAATATTATTCGGGTGGTAGTTCTTTGAGTTGAGCCATGGAGAAGACCGGCCCGTCTTTACAGACATATTGATCACCCAGGTTGCACCGTCCGCAGATCCCGATGCCGCATTTCATGCGTTTTTCCAAAGAAAGGATAATCCGTTCCGGCGGGAAGTTGAGTTTGGCCAGGACAGGTTGCATCATTTTGATGACAATAGGTGGTCCGCAAACAATGGCAATGGCATTCTCCGCGCTGGTGATCTTTTGTTCCGTGATGGGCGGCACATATCCCACATTATATTTCCAATCCGGGTCGTTCGTGCCATCCACTGTGATGTGCATCTCAATGTCATCCCGTTGTTCCCACTCCTTGAGTTCATCCTTATAAAGGAGCATTCCCGGGGTTCTGGCCCCATAAACGACCTTGATATCCTTGAATTTGGGGCGATTCTCAGGGTGCAACATATAAACAATACTGGATCTCAACGTGGTAAAGGCAAAACCACCGCCGACAATCACTACATTTTTGCCTTCCATCTCTTCCCATGGATACCAATTGCCCAGAGGACCGCGGATGCCCATGACATTTCCAGGGCGCATGTTGTGTAGGTAGGTGCTGACCAGACCCACCTTGTTCACGGTGAATTTGACAAAACCCTTTTCCGTGGGTGAGGAGGCAATCCCAATCGGGATCTCGCCTTTACCGGCAATGGATAATTCAGCGAATTGCCCCGGTCTGTAAGAAAATTTTTCTTCATCCCCCGGATTGATAAAAACGAACTTAAAGGTTTTAAGATTCTTATCCTCAGTCTCCGTTATGACTTCGTCGATTCTTACTGGATATGGTAGATATGGATTTTCCAAAGGGCACTCCTGATACTATTTTATCAAATGCTTTTATGCCATATACAAAATCTAAAGTTCATTCATCAAAGCCGCAACCTGTCGAATATCGATGTTTACGGGGCAATAACGGACGCAGCGCCCGCATCCGGAGCATTGAACGCCGTCTTGGTATTTATCGACATAATATTTGAGCTTGTGCATAAATCGTTGCCGCACGCGCTGGAATTTCTTGGTCCGCGGATTATGACCTGATCCTTCCAAGGTGAACAACGGAAACATGCATGAGTCCCAATTCCTGATACGATCACCCTGTTTGGCAAAAACCTCATCCTGAATATCAAAACACCAGCATGTGGGGCATAGATAGGTGCAGGTTCCGCAATTGATACATGCAAAGGCCACCTCTTCCCAGAAGGGTGCGTTAAAAAGATCTAAGACGGCTTTTTCATGGAGATGATCCATGGTAACATTCGGGTTGAATGCCTTCTCCACCGATTCTTTGAGGTCTTCGGCCGCTTGTAATGCGGGTTGGTCGGCAGGGGCGCCGGCCTTTGTCTTGTTCAAAAAATCCTCGCCCTTTTCCGTCAATGACTTAGCAAGAAAACGGTCTCCCAGATCATACACCATGATATCTAGACCTTCTTCATGAAAAGGGCCTCCGCCCACCGACGTGCAAAAACATGTGGAACAAGGCCTGTTGCAACCAAGGCCCACCAGGATGGTGGATTCAAAATGTTTTACCCACCAGGGATCTCTGAATTCAGGGTTATCGAAATTGCGTTGGACGATCCGAAATGCATGAACATCGCAGGGCCGGATGCCCACTATGGCCCGGGGTGAGTAGTCTTTCGGCGCCTCCTTGAGGATGTTCGCTTCCGGGTCTTCCGGCTCAAGAGTGTATTCGAACATTCTTTCAGATTGCGGGTAGATAATGGACTTGGGCGAGATCCGGGTGTTTTGGAAATCAAAATCCGGTTTTATCCCATTTTCAAGGGGCCTGAACATATGGAAATCCCCTTCCCTGATTGGAACAAATATCCTGTAAGAATCGCTCAGTCCCTGTAATGCCTCATCCCATTCCTGCTTTGTAAATGAAGTGGTCTTCATGTAATTTACCTAATCCAACAAAAACATTAATAATATTATTCGGCTGTTCATGAAGCTCGAAAAAATGATATGGGCTGTTATTTTACAAAATCATTATAATCATCTACCTTGTATACATCCAAGGGCGGTCGTTGCTTGGAGGTTAATCCGGCCTCCCATGAAAAAAGCTCCAAGGTATCTTTATTCAGTTTTTTGGTAAATTGTCTGACGGGTATGCCCACTGGACAAGCCCGTTCACAGGCCCCGCAATCGGTGCATCGGCCGGCGCAATGATATGCCCGCAAGATATGAAAGGTCATGGTATCCGTGGGATCAATGCTTTTTCCCACCCATTGAGGCCGAGATTCATCGACAAAACATGTGGGGCAATAGCAGAGCGGACAGGCATTTCGACAGGCATAACATCGAATGCAAGAAGAAATCATATCCCTAAAAAAGTCCCATCTGTCGTCGATATTCATGTTTTCTATTTGAGTCACATCCTCATAGGCACTGACGCCCTCCTGCTCCGGAACAAGATCAGCCACCAATTCATCATACTCCACCGGGTTACGATGCGCACAGGTCAGGCAATTGGACTGAAGAAAATCCTTTTTATCCAACTTTTCCTCAAATCCATCCCCCTTGACGATCAATCGGTCTTTATCTTCTGTGATATCCAATATCTCCTTAAATTGAACGGCCCTTTGAACGGCCCGATGATCAATCATTCCGGTACATGGAATACCGACGATGTGAAGCTGTTCCCGTTTGATCTGGTTTTCCACGATGTGGGTCATGATATTTCTTGAATTGCAGCCAGTGGCCAAGATACCAATCTTGTCTGTTCTTCCGGTCAAGTAATTGCACAGGTTCAGCGCGCAGTGACTGTCCCAATGAAGGGTATGGACTTTTTCAGGATCTGATATGAGGACCGGTTCATTCATCATGGGAACAGTGCCTTTCTTGAAACCAATAAAAACATCCACTGTTCCATTTTTAAGAAGTTTTTCGGCTATATCCCTTATTTTTTCTGAATATTCGTGCATTATGCCACCTCGGCTCGCTTTTTAATGAGGTGCTTGGCAGGACCCAAGGCCTTGACCTCTTCCGCTATGGCCTTGGCCGTTTCAACAAACTTGGTTGCCTCGGCCGAGGATATCCAGGAAAAATGGATACGTCCTGGTTCAATGCCGATGTGCTCCAAAAACCGCTTTAATAGAACGAATTTTCGTCTTGCGTAGTAATTACCTTCCAGGTAATGGCAGTCTCCGGGGTGTCAGCCGGATACCCACACCCCATCCGAGCCGTGTCGAAGGGCGGCGAGTATGAATTTAGGGCTTACGCGGGCCGAGCACGGCACCCGAATGATCCTAAAGTTGTGAGGATATTGTAAACGGCTTACACCAGCGAGGTCGGCGGCCCCATAGCTGCACCAATTGCACAAAAAACTCGTTATTTTCGGCTGCCAATCAGTCATGCATTCCTCCAAGCAAACTCTAACCTGTTGATAGGATGTCAGGTTTGATAAGTCCTTTTTAACAAGTTGATCTTATATATTATTGTGGCGATACAAGTAAAGGACAAATTCAATGAATTTTGTTTTTAGTTGCATAATGCCGTTATAATTTGTTAAAAAATAATTAATTTTTTTTGAAGATAGGTCCTCCATGTCTTTGATGCTATTTCCTCATTCTTTTGTGCCCCAAATCCTACAAAAGCGGATCGTGGATATATTTGGACAACTGACCATCTGCTATCCCTGGTTTTTGGAATCTCCGTCGTTCATGCAGGAAGGCATTGATGATGGGCACATCAAGATCCTATTTCCTCCTGAAGAACTCAAACCCTCGGAACGAATTCAAAAGATGATCGTTGAGTATCATCAATGGATCAAGAGAAATCAGGGATGGAAGTATGCCGGTGTTTTACAAAATGAGTTGGCGGAAAATTATGGTGAAAACGCCACATGGGAAATCCGGCAGGCGTTGAGGCAGATATCTAATAATGACCAAGATAATAATAAAGAAATGGCTCTAAAATGGCATATCATACTTCATCTGGCAAAAGCTATTGAGGAGCAACGCCTGGAGGCCGAAGCCGCATTGAATAAAATAAGGCATATGCGTCCCCTTTTGGATGGAAGCGTTGAAGAGGCGGGAGATATTCATCAACTCGTTGGTGATCTCTCACCATTTGAGCAAGAACCCTCATTCACTCATTTCCATTTCACTCAGATTTCCGAGGCATGGTTCGGGCTTTTTGGCGATTATTTACGGGAAGGTGACACCCTGCTTACCTTTAATCGGCACTTTATGGAATACCTTTCTGAAAAATGGGATGATCTATGTATAGATGAAAAATCCTTAAACCGGCAGATCATCCCATTCAAGATTCCTGATTTGACGCATCTTCCCCAGGGTGAGCAGACTGCATTGAGACAAAAATATCATATGAATACGCGTCTGGAAAGAATGAAAGACCTGATTTTTGATCTGGAGGGGAATCCGGCCCGGAATCTGGCGGGATTGGATGCATTATCAGATGAATTCATTGGCGCGTTTCCCATGGACATATCCAGAAGAAACGTGATGATCCACCTGAAATATCTTTCTCCGATTTCCGGTCAGGGCCTTTCTAAAGGGGAAGCCGTGTTGCAAAATCTATCCCACCGGACGCTTCTCTTTGTGGAGTTGAACCCAAAAAATGGATGAATTATCTTTAAAGGTCCATGAACTTGAGAGAGAAGGATGGACCAAAAAGTTTATTGCCGACGAACCCCGCCTAAGCGAAGCAGTGGATTTGTACAAAGAATCCGGCTATGAGGTTCATCTTGAACCTCTGCCCGGGCAGAACCGGAACGAATCCTGCGCCATCGATGGGGGAAAAGGTGAATGCCGGATTTGCTATACCGGATCAGAAGAGCGGTATAAGATCATCTTTACAAGGCCGATCTCCTCTGAGTCCGAGCTTCAGGACAGCTCTTCATAGGATAGTGCCATCCAGAGATGCCCCTCATTCCCTCCCCCTAAACCCTCCCGCGAGGGGGCTTTGTCGGAATTCCTAAAGCGTCATTCCTGACGAGCGAAGCGAGATCCGGAATCCAGAAACATTTAGTAAAATTAAAGACTTATGTATTCCAGCTCGCGCCCCGTTTCATGAGGCTTGTCCTGTCACGATCCCATCTTTAGCGGGAAATGATGAATGATGGCACCGTCTCCGAGGGGAGCGGGGATGAATGGATGGACTCTAGGGTAGGTATTCCCGCTTCACATTCTGGATCGCGTGAAAGATGTTTCCTTCGATCTTCTTGTTGGTCCTATATAATCCTTTCAACATCTGTTTAATGTCCTCCCGCTTCGACGCACCCGCCGTGGGGCATCCCATGTCAATCTTCGGCCACCCCATAAGCCGGGCATACTTTTGGATCAATCGTTCGGGGATCATATAAAGAGGTCGAATCACGACTACTTTTCCATTAAAAAAAGGCTGAAGCGGCATCATGGTGCTGACCGAGGCCCCATAGAATATGTTCAGGAAAAAGGTCTCGATCATGTCATCCTTATGGTGTCCAAAGGCGATCTTGTTGCAGTTGAGTTCCGATGCCATTTTGAATAAGGCCTTTCTTCTGAGCCTTGAGCAAAGGAAGCATGGATTTTCAAGATTTTCAGGGCTGTGGGCCTTTGGCCCGCAGTCACTGGTAATGACCTGATAATCAAAGCCATGTTCCTGAAAAAAAGAGCGCATTTGCCCGGCTGAATCGGCTCCAAAACCCGGGTCCACGTGGGCGGCCGTCAAACGATAGTTGATGGGAATTCGCTTGATCCGTTCCCGCAGCAGCCAAAGCAATGACATGCTGTCCTTCCCGCCGGAGACCGAAACCAGGATATGATCGCCATCCTCCGTCATGTTGTATTTATGGATGGCCCGCCCCATGAGGCGTTTGATTTCTTTTTTGGTGTGCTGGCTCATTTCAGGGTGGTTGAAAAGTGGTTTACAGTTTAGGTGTTTATGGTTTGATCTTTTTTCAGTCACCATTGAGACACGGAGAGCGCTGAGGATAGTCTCATTTTCCTCGTTCCCCAAAAAGACGGGTCCCGATCCTGACGATATTTGCACCCTCCTCCAAGGCCACCTTGTATGAATTGGACATACCCATGGAGAGGTAGGTCATCTCCACACCAGCCATATGCATGGCCTGGACCTCATCAAAGAGGGCCTTTGTTTTGTGAAAATAAGGGCGGGCCTCTTCAGGATCTCCCGCAAAGGGCCCCATGGTCATGAGCCCCATAACCCGGATATTTTTAAAGGCCATTATCTCCCTTATCATGAAGGCGGCTTCACTTGGCAGGGCACCGGCCTTTTGACGTTCTTCACCGCTGTTGATCTCAATAAGAATGGGCATGGTCTTGCCTATGTTTCCAGAGGCATTGTCAATGGCCCTCGCCAGTTTGACGGAATCCACGGTTTCGATCATATCAAAGATTTTAACGGCCTTATTTGCCTTGTTGGACTGGAGATGGCCGATCATGTGCCATTTGACCCGGTTGCCGATCACCTCAAAAGCGTTTTCCGCCTCCTGCACATAATTTTCCCCTACAATCTGAAGGCCCGCCTCAATGGCCTGTTGAATCTCCTCATGTGACCGTGTTTTGGCGGCCCCAACCAGTTGAACCCCGGCAGGCAGTTCATTTAGAATCGCTTGAACATTCTCTTTTATCATCCTGGCTATTCCTAGCTCCTTTTTCGGGCTTCCCTCTCGAGGATCTTTTTTTCCAAGAGCAGTATCCGTCTTTCAATATCCTCTATCTTTTTTTGGCGCGCAGTCTTTTCCTCCGATTTTGAGCTGGCTTGGAGGATATCCTGGCCGGGATTCGTTTTTGCGATGCGATTCACACTCGAGACACTGATGCCGAGTTTTTCAGCGATCTTTTTTGGGGAAATCCCATTGCCAAAATCCCTAAGGATCTGTTCTTTCATCGCATCATCAATCTTTTTGCCTGCCATTTGTCCGACCTCGTTTGGATATGGTTGGTGAAAGAGGCTTAATATAGGGTCCGATCCGCCTGATTATATAGTCGAGTCCCTAAACAGACAACCTATTTTTTTTGATCATTCCATGCGTTGCATCAAGGCGCTTCCATTGTTGACGAGTCCTTTGCGGCTTGAGTGAGCACCCCATGGAACCGGATGTAAACTCCTGAAAAAGGATTATAGTCATTTCCGTTTTGACAACCACGCAAAAATATGGTTCTATACCCCCATTCAACCGTATTTTACCTTCCCAATGTTCAAAACAAAGATAATATTTGCTATATGTTACATTATTGCCCTTAATGCCTAACGACTTATTGGTTTTGATTATTTTTTCGTTTCCGTTATGCACTTTAACAATAAAAACGGTCCTTCGTAATAAACCTTTAATTTTAATAAGTTACAAATCATTTGTATAACGCGTCCGTATTATATTACGGATGCAGTTATATTGTTTGTAGAACTATGATTTTTTAAAGAAATCGATTATAACTGTTCAATATAATGGAAAAAATTTGAAAAGCACTCTCTTTTTAGATGATATGTTCAAATTATTAAACAAATCCGTATTTCTCGATTTCAATATATAGTTCATGAATCAACTAACAACCTTA
>JAFGGA010000196.1 GCA_016930835.1 Deltaproteobacteria bacterium | reverse complement strand
TGGCCTCCCAGCAGATAAATGACAAATATCGGTGTTAAAATGATTCGGATGGTTGTAATCAGGTTTGGAACGGTCATATCATCCTAGGAAAAGAATCAAATGGAATCGTCCTAAAAAAATACTCCTATTTGATGTCGACAATCATTTCTCCTTGTCCATCAATCAATACATCCATGGGAAACGGGAATCCCTTATGATTTCGTATCTTCTCCACGAATAGGTCTTCCTTCCCGGAATACTCCACAAGGATGGACATGGAATTGCCTGCAATTTTTGTTTGGGTGACAGTCTTGACACCTTCAATCCCCTCCAGTAAAAAGGTCTTAAACCTTCTAAACTGATCAAAATTTCTCAAACCCCTTAACTCTATGCCCAATGTATTCATTCGAGCTTCATTGATCATGCTCGATTGAATGATCGCAGGTCCGATTTGTGCAGCGACTTTTCCTATTGCCTTCTCTAGGAATGAAATTCTCTGATAACCTTGTGGAGAATCCGCATCCACCCGCTCAATTTGGCCTCCCTCATACACGGCGACCCTTCTTTCAATATCAAACGCTTTAAGAACCATGGATACACCCTCACCTTCCACGATCTTACAGCGACCATAAATAACGGCACCCGCCGAATACAGATCTCCTAAGGCCAAAATAAGGTCATCAGACAGCTGTAATTGTCTCATTTCAGCGGTAAATTCTCCATCGGGAAGCTGCAACAACCGATTGATGGGATCAAAGCCCCGTTCTTCAAATACCCTTATGAGCGCCAGTTCTGTTGAGGTGAGACTGGTATTGCTTTCGGGATCGCTCCACCAGTAAGAGATACTATTTTTTTGTTGATCATTCTCAGAAACCAAAAATAGGATCTTTATCTCAGGACCTTGTATCGTGATAAGGCCCATTTCTTTTAGGTGATCGTCTATCATTCTGTCATTAATACGCAATCTCACCAGGATCTTATACAATCCACCCACCTGTTCTTCCGTCAAGATATGAAAATTTTGTATATCCTCAGAGGCACCGGGGATAACTTCATTAACCAATCGGGTAAAGTTATTGACCATGCCGTCACTCCCCAAACGGTGAATCAGATATTCTTCAATCCCTTTAACCATGGCATTGGAGATGGCTATTTTACGGGCCTCGGCAACATTCCCTGAAGAGATAATACTGGTTCCTATGGCTAAGATTTCCACCTTATCTTGATCCTCTGATGTTTCGGCGATCACCGGAAAGATGCTAAAAAAGCCAAAAAGGCAGCCATAGAAGCTAATACGAATGATGTATCTAACCCACTGATATTGCATGAAATTTTTTCCTTAAGCATGAATTGGCAACTCAATTGACGGGTGCATAACCGTTGGGCTGCCAGTAGGGTGCTCCTTTGTAATCCCCGATTCGAATTCGATTAGCGTAATACGATCTTGAAAAATCCTCAAATCGGATGATGAAAAAAAGTATACGGATCAGGATCTGTTTTGTCATTATTTAAATAAACTCTTTGATTAATTTTTTTACACCAATTTTATCGCCAGGGTCAATCCAAACCATTTCCGGATCTGCTTTAAACCATGTCAATTGTCTCTTGGCGTATCTTCGAGTATCTATTTGGAGGCGGTGTACAAGTTCATCTCGATCCCATTCTTTTTTTAGAAATCGGACCGCATGCCGATATCCCAGGGATTTCATAGCCTTTAAACCGGGGGAATAGCCTTTGTTCAAAAGATCTTGGGTCTCTTCCAAAAATCCGCTTTCAATCATGGATATGCTCCTTTCATTGATACGCTGATACAAGACTTCACGATCAACATGAATCCCGATCTTTAGGGCCTGATAGGGGGTTCCCTTAAATCCATGTTTTCGAACAAGAGTCGAAAAGGGTTGATTAGCGAGGTGAAAAATTTCCAAGGCACGAATGATTCTTATTTTATCATGTGGGTGTATATTGGTGGCGGATTCAGGATCCAGATGATGCAACTGATCATAAAGAAATTGTAGACCATGTGCTTCATAATCCTGATAAAGTTTATTGCGCAATTCATGATCGGTTGGAGGGCAAGCCAGCAGACCTCCCAATAGGATTTTGATATAAAGACCTGTTCCACCGACTATAAAACAGACCTTCCGTCTTGAATGAATATCTTTTAAAACAGGTTCAGCTTTTAGCCGATATGTAGCGGCATTGAATGGATCACAGGGGTCCACAATATCCAATAAATGATGGGGGACACCCTTCCTCTCTCTGATTGAAACCTTTGCCGTCCCAATATCCATTCCCCGGTATACCTGCATTGAGTCGGCATTAACGATTTCGCCGCCAAAATCCAAGGCCATCTCGATACCCAATGCGCTTTTACCGGATGCAGTGGGCCCGGCTATAATGACTAATTTGGGTTTGGTATTCCCGGGCATGGAGTTCATATCACCCGTTTGAACATCTTCTCGATCTCACCAAAAGTAAACATCTTAAACACAGGCCTCCCATGAGGGCAATTCGTGGGCAGGTCCATTTGTTCCAACTGTTCCACCAACCTATCCATCTCCTGATGAGACATGACTTGTCCTGCCCGAACGGCACTATGACAAGCCATAACTGTCCACAATTTATCCAAAGCGTCATCTGAAGAGAGATCTTCTTCCGTCTCCAGTATGGGAACAAGATCTCGAAAAAATTGCTCCCATTCAGTATTAACCAACATGGATGGTATAGATCGAACCAAAAAAGTCTGGCCGCCGAAATGTTCTACGAACAGCCCCAAATTCTCCAGCTGATGAACTTTTGCGATTACGGTCTGAGTCTCCTTCAAGGAGAATTCCAACTGTTGGGGGATCAAGAATGCTTGGCTCTCTACGCGAGATGATGCATAGGTCTTTCTTAAGGTCTCATATACAATCCTTTCATGTGCTGCATGTTGATCCAATAAAAGGAGTCCCTCTCTGGTCTGACAGAGAATATAGGTGTTTTTTAACTGACCGATAACCTGAATCCGTTCCTCCGCCAAAATTTTAGGGTGGTACAAGGCTTGATGATGGTTTTCTTGTATGCTTTCGTCACGTGAATATTCCCACGCCGGCTCAGCAACTGTTGGACGGAAAAAGGGCCATGATTTGGGTTCTTCTCGCTGCTGCGTGTCGAGCGTTGAAAAAGAATGGAACTGGGCACGCAAGGACTTCTCCACCCAAGAAGTGATGGTTTGATAGATATATTGTCCATCTCGAAAACGGATTTCTTGTTTGGTCGGATGGACGTTCACATCCACGGCTGACGGATCCATATCCAAAAAAATCACTGCCTGTGGATAGCGCCCTTTCATCAGACGTTGACCGTACCCCTCCATCAAGGCGCGTGTGACCAACCTATCCCGAATATGGCGGCCATTAACATAGATAAAGATTCGATCCCCTCTGTTTCGGCTCTCTTCCGGTGTTGACAAATAAGCGGAAATCTTTAACGCATCCCTTTCCTTATGCTCCTCAATGAGAGTGCGCGCCATGTTGCTGCCCATTATCACCGAAAGCCTGTCCCGTACCTTTCTGGTCATCGGAAAATGTAAGGGGACCTTTCCATCAATCTCAATATGCAATTGGATTTGGATAAACGGCAGGATAATCCGGGATATGATATCGACGATATGGTTGGTTTCCGTTTTTGCGGATCGTAAAAATTTTCGTCTTGCCGGTATGTTAAAAAAAAGATCCTTTACCACGACTGTCGTTCCGACCGGGGCGCCCGTCTCATCAATCGATTCCAACTTTCCGCCGGTAATTACCACTTTATAACCGATTAATTGATTTGCTGGGCGAGAGATGATCTCCATACGGGAAACAGAAGCGATACTTGGAAGTGCCTCACCCCTAAAACCCAAGGTCTTGACCGAATCCAAATCCGATAACCAATGGATTTTGCTGGTCGCATGTCTCTCCAATGATAGAAGCAAATCATCCTTACCCATTCCAACGCCGTTGTCGCTCACGCGAATGAGTTTTCTTCCACCTTCTTCAATCGTGATTTGTATTTTGTCGGATTGGGCATCAATGCTATTATCCAAAAGTTCCCGGACAACGGATGCAGGACGCTCAATCACTTCTCCAGCGGCAATTTGGATGGCCACTGATTCTGGAAGTATTCGGATGGTATTCATGCCTCTAGAGTCTAAGAAGTCTCTGGTCTACTGGAAATTGATATCTTGGGCTATGATGATTTAACAATCTGGATAGAACACCGTTTTGACTGGCTAATTGGAGATTATCGCTGCCTATGGGATCATGAGCGAGGCAAGGCGATGAATCGGGATAGGACAAAAGATTCCTCACCAATCGGTATGACAAATCAATCATGAAAACAAGGTACTCCTCGGATACTCTC
Source organism: Deltaproteobacteria bacterium (assembly GCA_016930835.1). Taxonomy (GTDB): domain Bacteria; phylum Desulfobacterota; class DSM-4660; order Desulfatiglandales; family HGW-15; genus JAFGGA01. The sequence continues at coordinate 1,303 of JAFGGA010000196.1, read as the reverse complement.
TGGGTCCTTTTGAAGGAAATTCTTGGCAGGCAATATAAATAGTCGGATATTTTCACGGATTGTGTAAAGATACTCCTTCGCGCCTTAAGACCGTGCTTGTTTCTTTTTACGACCGATTTGAGCAAGGCATCACAGTCCAACTCTTTCATGGTCAGGATTTCCCTGGCGATACGAATATAAAAAGACCCGGCGAATTGATCCGCCATTGCTTCTGAACGTAAGTGCCCTATTCGCTTCCAAGTATAGAACCTATGAATCAGTTCCGGTACAAAATAATTGTGCGCCACCACATCCGCGGCAAGGTGTGAAAGAAAGCCATAGGCATAAGCCGCTTCTCTTTCATCTTTCGCTCCCGCTAGAAACCGAAACCCTGTTTCCCAATTGTGTGGGTGGTCGGCTCGCTTTTTCTGCCCCTTTCCAATAAAAAAATCAGCAGCCATATTTCCGTAAATATATTCAAGTGAGAATGATTGAATGATATGCGCAATGGATGGCAATATTTGGCCCAACTCATCAAGTATGGTGCAAGCGATAACCGTATGGATGGCAGGCCCCCACGCCCATGCGCCAGATACGAAAATGAATTGAATCATAAAAAAAATAATACAAGAGAAAACTATTTTTAACAGAAACATAATAAAGTCGTTAATTCCTTATGTGAAGGCCAAGCGTACTCGAATGTGCGTTCACTCATGCAGGATCGGGATCGCTCTCCCTTAGTTATCCATTTCCAAAAACAGATGACAGTTGAAATCGTTTTTGTATCCTTTTTAAGGATGGCTTTTATATCAGACAAAATCAGCAAATACAATCCAATTTCATAAAGCCTCCATCCTCGAAATGGAAGGTATTACTAAAACACCCTCGAAAACAATCGGTTATCCAAATAATAAATCTTCATTCGATGAATGGTTATCAAATTGATCATTGTCAACAAGGCATAAAAAAGAATTGAAATACTCTGATATTTTTCATCCATACTTATTGACGTCATTATTATTCGATGCTAAGATCATCTAAAATACATATGACAACAATATAATAACATTTTGGTTCGGACCTTTTTGAACGCTCTATGCCTCCCCAAAAATAACCATGAATAAATGATCGGATGTAAATTTAAAAACTTTACCGAAAAAAACAACTTATTTTGTAACAATTTAGGTTTTTCTAAATCCAAACGATTGGATTCCGCGATCAAGTCGCAGAATGACCGTGCAAAAACCAAAGGTGATGGTCTCGTAAAAGTCGAAAAATACGCGTTTTTGTCATTCCGGCCTGCCTGTGCGTGTCCGCATGCAGA
>JAFGGA010000195.1 GCA_016930835.1 Deltaproteobacteria bacterium | reverse complement strand
GCAGGCATATTACCGATATGGTGAGGATCAAAATCACGAAACAAGCTTTATAGTCAAGGCGCTTCAAGCCGCAGTAGATGATTGGTGTAAGATTCAGGTAATAACATAAAACCCACAAGCCCATAAGCTTCGTCCCTTAAAAAAACTCCTCGTCAACTGATCAACGCGACTTGAGTTTTTTCTGCAGGGTGTCAATGCGCTGATGATTGTCATCGGAACCGATATAGCTTCTGAAAAGCCATTCCTGAAGACGCATCGCCCCATCGAGATCTTCATTGAGAATTTTATTGGCCAGTTGCTTGGTCTCCTTGAGACATCCTCTGTCATATGTTGCCATCTCCCGAGCAATCGCAGTAACTGATTCAATAAGCTTCCCCTCCGGAAAAACTTTGCTGATATAGCCTATCTTTTCCGCCTCGTATGCGTCGTAGATTCTTCCGGTGAGGGCGACCTCCTTGGCGCGTCCCAATCCGATAATCCGCCAAAGAGGATCCATGATCGGTGTAAGAGACAAAGCAATCTCACGCTGACCGAACTTCGCCCTTTCGGAGGCGTAGCGGATATCACACATCATGGTAAGATCAAAACCACCGGCGATGGCGGCTCCGCCCACAGCGCAAATAACCGGCTGAGGACAAAACAAAATGGCGCGATAAGCGCGATGAAAAAGAGCTGTATAGGTTTCATTGGAAACCTTTTCCAGTTTTCTGATTTCATGGAGATCAAATCCCGCTGAAAAATATTTTTCTCCACCGGTGAACAAAATAACATGAACATCATCTCTTCCACCCAGTTTGGTAAACAATTTTTCGATTTCTTCCAACACATCCGGCGTAAGCGCGTTTCCTTTATCCGGCCGATTGATGGTAACCATGGCAACTTTTTCCCGCACATCAAGCAACAAATATTTTACATTCATCATTTCCCTCCCTTTTATCATTGCTCATATGTTATAAAAACCTCATTAGCTTCGCTCACAATTGGTATAATAAAAATTGGGTTTTTTCCCACCCTGTTCGAAAATATCACAATCCATGATATAAACCAATCACACTCTGGGGGACGTTCTCAACATTTACATATTTTTCTTGAATAATATATCCGACTTTGTTATTCATTCTCCATGCCCAGACAATCCAGGATAGACGCCCCGGGGGCCTTGCATCACATTATTACCCGCGGGAATGAAAAAAGAAATATTTTTGAAGACAAAAAGGACTATGAAGAGTTTTTGGCCCGTCTTGGAGATCTTCTAACGCACACCCAAACCATCTGCTATGCCTGGGCATTGATGCCAAACCATTTTCACCTTTTTCTTCGGACCGGTATCGTTCCCATCTCCACCATCATGCGACGATTATTGACAAGATACGCCGTCTATTTCAATCACAGGCACCGCCGGTACGGGCATCTGTTTCAAAACCGCTATAAATCCATCCTTTGTCAAGAAGATCCTTACTTTCTGGAGCTGGTCCGCTATATCCACCTCAACCCCTTGCGGGCTAATCTGGTGAAAAGTTTAATATCTCTGGATAAGTATCCATACGCAGGTCATAGTGCGGTGATGGGGAGAGTGGAACGACAATGGCAGGATACGGACTATGTGCTGGAATGGTTCGGGAAACGGAAAAAGTCGGCTCGATCCAAATATCATGATTTCATTAAAAAAGGCCTTTCCATGGGTAAACGCCCTGATCTGACGGGTGGCGGATTGGTCAGGAGTGCCGGGGGATGGTTGAATCTTGTTGAGATGCGCAAAGCAAAGGCGTTTATCAAAGGGGATGAACGGATCTTAGGGGAAGGTGCTTTTGTGGAGCAGGTGTTACAGGAAGCGGGGGAAGTATTTGAGAAGAAATCTTCTTGGGCGGTCCAAGGGTGGGATATTGATAAGCTGGCCCAACATGTGGCTAAATTGTTGGCTATGGATATTTCGGATGTTTGGTCTACGGGGAAGTACAGGCCTATAGTAAGGGCGAGGAGTTTGCTTTGTTATTGGGCCGCTAGAGAGTTGGGTATGAGTATGGCAGCTATTGCCAGAAGGCTCGGAATATCCACCACGGCCGTGATGCAGTCTGTAACCCGGGGAGAAAAACTTGTAAAAGAAAATGCTTATCGTTTCCCTTGAATAGGTGAATGTTGAGAACATGCCATATTTGACAAGAGGCTGGAAATCCTAATCAGTTTTTAGACTTGCATCTGGTCGAATCACAACCTCATCCCCATCCCATTCATATTGCGCGTTAAGGTTGGCCGCGCGGGTTATCCGATCCATATAGTCAAATATCTGCTGCCCTTTTTCATCATGCTTGAGTATCTCAGGCTGACCCTGTTTGTTGATCAAGCAAGGGAGATAACCAACCTTTGATATACTCCCGTTTTCAATCTCGCACTTCGCGATAATGGTCTGGAGCGTCTCCGGGTGATAGGGATGTTTAGGATATTCAGGGTCAGGCTCAACATAAGGACCCAAGAGATCTTTGTGTTTTTCCACGAATTGTTTGACGGCCCAAGGTGGATTCGCTTTTGGATCGCGCGGTCGCTTACTGATTACGAAGTGCCCTAGGCCGTGAAAGATGGCCTTTGCATTGTAAAACTCTACACCCCTCAGCATATGGGCATGATGTCCAATAATGAAATCAGCCCCGGCATCAATGGCGGCATGGGATACCTGTTGTTCATACATGGCCAGTTTGGCCGGGACAAAACCGAGGCCTTTATGAAGGCAGACCACCAGTAAATCGCACTGCGGCCTCAGTCGACGAATGTCCCTTTTCATCTCTTCCAGACTGGGGGGCAAGACCAGTGCGTATGCGGTCGGTGGCGCCCCGGGCGTGGGATGTTCCAATTCATAGGCCGTGACCACTTGCACATACGCGCATCCGGGTTTGTCCGGTGTGGCCCAGGTCAGTTTAGGGCCCGTGCAGTTGTAATTTAAAAAACCAAAGCGGGTACCGTTCCGTTCAAGGATGGCCGGTCGTCTGGCCTCATCTATGTTCATGCCCGCACCTGCGATGGCAATGCCGTGTTTTTTCAGACCGGAGATAGTGTCCTCAATACCCGGAACCCCGGAATCCCAGATGTGGTTCCCTGCCAGGGTGATCACATGAAATCCCGCATTTGCAAAGGCCCTGATGTTGGCCGGATCACATGAAGGGGTGGCAAAAATTTCCGTGGGGACCTCCACATAATATTTTTCAATACCCCGGGAGGTGAAGGGGGCTTCTCCTTGGCCGACCAAAACATCGGCCTTTCTAAGGATGGGCCCGGCCAATGCAAAATTTGAATCGGGGTCTGGTCCGCCAAGGATCATATCCCCCACAGCCAACAAGGTCTGAACCTGAGTCATGATCGTGAACCTCCTTGAAAGTAATGAATACGTTCAGCGTTCGGCAATCAGCCCTTAGCTTTGATCTATGTATACAATTATTGGTGCCTTAAATAAATGAAATTCGGCTTTTGGGTGGTGAACCGAATATAGAGACCCCCGTACCCCCAAAAACCGCTCTTGGACACCAATGATTGTTGATAGTATTCCAATGCTTATCATCACATCCCATTAAAAAAAGGGCGATGCACGAAATGATCAAGGCGACGGTTGATTATGGGAAAAATGGATGTTTGATTTTTCGAATTCTTTTACCTTGACTTCGACAAAAATTGAATCTAGCATCAAAAATTATTGAACGGGTGTTGGAAATATGATTATTGAACGTTCCTCCGATAGACTTATTATAAAAAGGAATACGCGGAAAACACTCGTCAGGATAGTTCATTCTTTCATGTTCATGGGCACTTATTAACTGTCTCATAATTGTCCACACCCCCGTCATTCCGACGAAGGCCGGAATCCAGTGGCTTTTCAGCGCGACGAACCGTGAATACTATTTTAAGACCATTAATGATTATTTAACGACCTGAAGCAGTAGCTTGAACATCCATTGTTACAAGATATTTTAAAGGAGGGTTTCTTATGAGGAAAAAACATCTATTCAAAAAGGTTATTTTCACAGTAACGATATCGTGCTTCTTGTTTTCCATTCCGGCCCTTGTCTGTGCTCAATCAAGCAAAAAGCTGGAACCCCAGTACGGCGGGATTTTGAAAAGATGCTATGATAATGATGCGCAACAGTTGGGTAACCCCGCGGCCCGGCCTTTTGATTTGACAAGTGTCAAGATGTCGCGACCGGCCATCGAAACGCTCCTTCGATACGATGAGAAAGGAAATCTGGTGCCATGGCTGGCGGCAGGTTGGAGCATCAGCAAGGACCTATCGGCCGTGACGCTCAACCTGAGAAAAGGTGTAAAGTTTCATGACGGAACACCCTGTGACGCCGAAGCCGTGAGGTGGAATCTGGAACGATATCGGACTTCTGATAATCCCGAGTTAAAGCCGGTGACATCAATAGACGTTGTTGATGATGCCAGCGTAAAACTCAATCTCGCCCGTTGGGACAGTACAATCCTCGGCAACCTGGCCAGCTACGCGGGCATGATGATATCCCCGACCGCATTCAAAACCAACGGGGGTGAGTGGTGCCGCACCAATCCCGTGGGTACCGGTCCCTTTAGGTTCGTAAGCTGGCAGAAAGACGTCCGTGTCAAATTTGAAAAGTTTGCCGACTACTGGCAAAAAGGTAAACCGTACCTTGACGGGATCGAATGGATCGTCATCAAAGATCCCATGTCGCGGCTCGCTGCCTTTCAAAGGGGAGAGGTAGATGACCTTTCGAATGTACCACCAAAAGATGTGGAGGGTCTAAAGGCAGCGGGAAAATACTATGGCTCTTTTTGTGAATTGTCGGCCCTGACTTTTTGTATGATGGGCGACAGCGCGCACGAAGGTTCCCCTTTCGCCGACATACGGGTAAGGCGTGCGATAGAGCACGCCATTGACAAACAGGCTATGGCCAAAATCTTTGCCCTTGGCTTGGGACAGGTCGGGAATCAGTACGCCCCTCCTGGATCCTGGGGCAACAATCCGAATGTGAAAGGCTACCCCTACGACCCGCAAAAGGCCAAAAACCTCCTGGTGGAGGCCGGATATCCTGAGGGGTTTAAAACGAAGATTATCACACCCTCTATTCCCTTTTTCGCCGATCCGGTTGTCGCCGTTCAGGGTTTCTTTGAGAAGGTGGGCATCTCTGTAGAAATAGAAAAAGTGAATCCGCCCAAGCACACGGCCACCCTCCGGGGTGGATGGCAAAACGCCCTCATTGTGCATAACGCACCCCTTTCGGAACCGGATATCGCGAAAAATCTCTCCGTGAACTTTTCATCGCGATCCTATCTGAAAGGCGTCATGCTTGCCCCTGATGACTATGAAAACGCCATTACCCAGGCCCTTGCCGCAAGTGATACCAAGACAAAACAGGAGTGGACATGGGAAGCCCAGAAAAAAATGATTGACACCTATGCCCTAGCCGGCTTTTACTTCACCCTGCCACGTATCACCTTTATCCATAATAAAGTCCACAATACCGGCGTGGGTGATACGGTCGATGTGCAATGGACGCCGGAAGATGCCTGGATAGAACGATAACAATCGATCATAGAGGTCGGCCTGATATCGGCCGACCTCTTTTTGAAAACTCTCCCTGCCACCCTCATCTTACCCCCCAATGTTGTTGACTTAAGCCCTTAACCGAGACGCAGAAGTCTCTGATGTCATTCCGGCGGAGGCCGGAATCCAGATTTTCCGGAATCTTCAGGACCCCGGTTTTCGAGGCTGTGTCATAGTAGGTATTTAGTGTGATTTGTCATTTCGACCCCCGCCATGCGGGGTAAACTCCGGGAGAAATCTTTTGATTCCAGTTACATGCAAAACAAGATTTCTCGGCTATCGTTGACTCGGCCGAGCTCGTCGCGGGCTCGAAATGACATTGTGACACAGTCTCATTGGGGAGAGGGGACCCTGAGACTAAACTCAGCAGAAAAGCACCTCCCCTCCCCTGGTGGGAGGGGATTGAGGGGAGGGGGAAATAGCGCTTTCTTTATTACAAGTTTCATACGAAGCTTTTCGAAGTCTTCTGGACCCCGGCCTTCGCCGGGGTGACGGCAAGGCCAGTAAGATTTCTCTTAAGTCAACAGCATTGCATCTTATCCCCCTTTTGTTGGGCTGGCAGGGTAAGAGTAAAGGGTACTTCTGACGGCTGACATCTGATCGGTGAAAGCGCTATCCGGCAATTGATTTTTCCCGGATGGACTCGATAGCTCACTTTATCGTTATCATTTATTGACATGACCTAGACCCTGATGCAGGCAACCGCATGATTATCAGCGATTTGCCGCAGCGGCGGTTTCACGCGGCTGCACTCGGGAGTGGCCAGTCGGCACCGTGGATGGAAATAACATCCATGAGGAGGATTCATGGGACTTGGCACATCACCCCGCAGGATAATCTGTTCACGTTTTTCTTCCAACGAAGGGTCCGGGATCGGTACCGCTGAAAGCAATGCCTTTGTATAGGGATGCAAGGGGTTTTCATAGAGGGTTTCCCAATCGGTAATCTCAACGATACGCCCCAGATACATGACCGCCACCCGGTCGCTGATATGGCGGACCACGGAAAGGTCATGAGCGACAAACAGGTAGGTTAATTTCAGTTCTTCCTGTAATTCCTGCAGGAGGTTGATCACCTGTGCCTGGATAGATACATCCAGCGCGGAAACAGGTTCGTCGCACACGATAAAGGAAGGATTACTGGCCAAGGCCCGGGCTATACCGATCCGCTGTCTTTGACCGCCTGAGAATTCATGGGGTACCCGGTCCTGCATGCCGGGGTCGAGGCCAACCATCCGAAAGAGTTCACCAAGACGTTCACGGTATTCTCTGTTGTTCTTGACCAGTTTGTGGACCGTCAACGGTTCACCGACAATATCACCCGCGCTCTGACGTGGATTAAGAGAGCTGTATGGGTCCTGGAAGATAAGCTGTATTTTTCTGCGAAGCGGGCGTATTTTATCTTTCGGCCAGAGTGAAATATCCTGGCCTTCAAAGATGACGCGTCCTGCCGTTGGACGATAAAGTCGTAGAATGCAGCGGCCCACAGTGGTTTTACCGCATCCGCTTTCGCCCACAAGCCCCAATGTTTCACCTTTTGATATGGAAAAAGTGACATCGTCCACAGCCTGAACATTGGCCACTGTTTTTCTGAGAAGCCCCTTTGTGACCGGGAAGTACATCTTTAGATTTTTGACTTCAAGAAGAGTATTATCCGACAAGAAAACCACCTCACTTTTTGTCGAAATCATAATCACAGGCAGTATAATGCTGACCGCTGATCAACCTGAGTTCCGGCCATGGTTTTTTCTTGCAAGCGGGGCTGCGCTTGGAGCACCTTGGCCAGAAAGCACAGTATCCCGGCATGTTGCCTAAATTGGGTGGAAGACCCACGATAGGCACCAGCTTTCTGCCCTTTGGTTCATCCAGTCTCGGAACGGATTTTAACAAACCGAGGGTGTAGGGATGGCACGGGTTATCGAAAATATCCTTAACAGTTCCTGACTCCACAATCCGGCCAGCGTACATGACATAAATCCTCTGGGCATAACGGGCCACTACGCCAAGATTGTGAGTTACAATCAGCAATGAAGTGTTGAACGCCTTGACCATATTTCTCAGGATCTCAAGGATCTGGGCCTGTGTTGTCACATCCAGGGCCGTGGTGGGTTCATCGGCTATGAGTAGGTTTGGGTTGCAGGAAACTGCCATGGCGATCATGATTCTCTGTCGCATGCCGCCTGAGAACTGGTGAGGGTAGTTGTCGATCCGCTGTTTTGCATCGGGGATACCCATAAGATCTATCAGTTCAACCGCCCGCTTCCTGGCGGATTGTCGATCCATGTGAAGGTGAAGCACGAGGGTCTCGATGATCTGCCTGCCGATGGTAAGGACCGGATTGAGTGATGTCATGGGTTCCTGGAAAATCAGGCCGATCTTTCCGCCACGAACGGCACGTATCTGTTCTCCATCCGGGTCAAAGTCGAGAAGATCAATCCCCTGGAAAATGGCTTCACCACTCACGATATTGCCGGGAGGCATGGGGATCAATTGCAGGACCGAAAGCTGACTTGCGGACTTGCCACAGCCGCTCTCGCCCACCAGGCCAACGATCTCACCATCGTCGATATAATAGGAAATGCCGTCCACGGCTCTGATTACGGACCCGCCTATCCTGAATTCCGTCGTAAGATTTTTTACCTCCAGAAGATGAGAAGCAGCCATGTTATCTCGCGATTACCCTTTCCATATGCCTCTAGATCGTACCTCTTAGCCTGGGATCAAGCGCGTCTCGTAAACCATCACCCACGATGTTAAAGGCCAGGACGACCAGCATGATGGCAAAACCGGGCGCGAATGAAAGTATAGGATTGCTCAATAGATACTGATAACCATCATTTACCATGGAACCCCAGGCCGCCCCGGGTGGACGTATACCCACACCGAGAAAAGAAAGCGCCGATTCCGCCAGGATGGCGACACCGAGATTCAGCGTAATCAGCACGATGAGTGGAGGAAGACAATTCGGGAAGACATGTTTTATCATGATTCGCCAGTCGCTGGCGCCTATTACTTCTCCGGCGGTAATATAATCCGCCTGTTTTACGGTGAGTACTTGTCCGTGCATGAGCCGTGCCTGGGTAGGGATAAGAGAGATACCGAGAGATATGATTACATTCCACAAACCGCCGCCAAGGGCCGATGCTATGGCAAGAGCCAGCATAATGGGTGGAATGGCCATGAGAGCGTCAATGAATCTCATGATTAACGTGTTGATGAAACGGCCGAAGTAACCCGCGATGAGTCCCAATGTCATACCGATAAAAGCAGCGGACCCGACGGAAACGATGCCCACCAAAAGAGATACCCGTGTGCCGTAGATGATACGAGAGAGTACATCCCTCCCAAACCGGTCAGTGCCAAGAAGATGTGCCCGGGAAGGGGGTTGAAGTGATTCGCTTAAATTCTGCGAATAAGGGTCATAGGGAGAGATAATAGGTGCGAAGATCGCCGCTACGATAAGCGCGAGAATGATCGCGGCGCCAAAAACGACCACCTTCCTGCCCAGAAATACATTCAGAAAACGGATGAATCCATTCCTTCGAAACGGGATTTCCATCGGATTATCAATTTGTATCGTCACGTCTGTCATCCCTGTTTATTCCTTTTCAGATACCGGAAAAACAACTGGTTGCTGTTCAGAACCATTCACCCACGCATGTGAAACCGATATTGGCTATAAGCGTCACTCTTCATGCCGTATCCTGGGGTCAAAATACCCGTAGGAGATGTCTACAAGCAGGTTGGCCAAGGCCACTACCAGGGCGACCATTACGATACAGCCCTGCACGATAAGAAAATCCTTCTCAAAAACGCCGCGCACCATGAGCCTGCCGATCCCGGGGATATTAAATACTGTCTCGATCAGCACTGAACCGCCGACAAGGTTACGCATCTGAATCCCCAAGAGGGTCACCACCGGGATAATGGCATTTTTCAAGGCATGCCCGGTTATGATTGTCCTCTGTTTCAGGCCCTTGGAACGGGCGGTACGGATGTAGTCCTGACGTATTACCTCCAGCATACTCGACCGTGTCTGGCGGGCTAGTGATGCCAGTGGCACGACAGATAAACATATCGAAGGCATAATGATCTGTTTGGTGCTCATCCAGAAATCACTGAAGGGAGATGTATAACCCTGTACGGGAAGCCAGCCGAGTTTCAAGGAAAAGAGATAAACCCCCAGGATACCCAGCCAGAAGAGGGGGATAGCCATCCCCAGATTGGCTGATACGGTGATGACGGAATCCAGAAGGCCACCGCGCTTGACCGCGCTGATCACTCCCGCGGGAATACTGATCAGAGTACTCAGGAAAAGTGAAACCAAGCCGAGATGAAAGGTTATGGGTAGACGGGTTAGGATGAGGTCTGTGATGTTTTCACGGTAGATTAACGATTTGCCGAAGTCACCCTGAACAACATTCATGAACCAGTTTACATACTGGAACAGCATGGGCCGGTCGAGTCCCAGTTCATGCCTTAAGGCTTCAATCTGCTCCTTGGATGCTTCCAGACCGAGCATGGTTACCGCTGGATCTCCGGGAATGAGGTACAACAGCAGGTATGCGAAAAAACTGACTAACACAAGTACGACAACCGTCTGTATCAATCTGCGGAGGATGAAGGTTCCCAAAAGTATTAATTCTTCCTGAGTGTTGTAAAATTATGGCCTGGTAATCTCCAGGTATTTATGCCTACAAAATCATATTGTAGCTGATAAGAACTCGCTTTTTCATGGTGGGAGTATAGGAATATGATCCTCGTGTGTCAAGGCAATTGTCCCTCACTACTTGCCCAACTCTTTTTCTATTTTTTGGATGGTTCTTAAAAGCTGGGGTATTTTATCTCGGCAAGTAAGAAAAACAGCGTCGGCATTGATATCAACATAGTGGTGAGTAAGAATATCCCTCATCCCTTTTGCCTTTTTCCAATCTATCTCAGAATATTTGGGCAAAAGCGTTTCGCTGGTGATCTTATCTAGATTCTTCAAAGATTCTCCGATAACAATCAACATCATGCAGATAGCGTCCATTTTCTCAACACCCTCGGGACTGTCGGTGAAGTCGGATCCCTGATGAATAAGCTGAAAGCGGGTAACGATTTTTTCGGCAGCATCTTCTATCTGATGTAAGACCTCCAAGATAAGTTCCTTGTCAAGCATATATAGCCTCCCCATCAATCCTTTTTTTTAAGAATTGATTCATATTTTCCCTGTAGGTGACAATATCAACCGACCGATGAAGCCTTTCTTCCAGATCCTGTTTGATCCCTGCGAGCATGAAAAGGTCCGGCTTTGAAATATGAACAATAACATCCATATCGCTGTCTTCCCTGATCTCATCACGTGCTACAGACCCGAAAATACCGATTTCCAAGAGACCGAATTGATCAGCGTATTCCTTTTTATAGGCCCGCAAAATTTCAATGATTTCGTTCCTTTCCATTATTTTCCCTTTTTATGTTCTTCTATTAGATCATCAGTTAATGAATAATTACCTCGCAAAAAACCGCACGCAGCCTCAGTGGGATTTTCCGGTGCCGGCTTGATAATCAAGGCATCCTTTTCCTCAATAATCTGCAACTTTAAACCTGGTTTAATCCCATATTTATTTCGGATCATTTTAGGTATCAAAATTTGCCCTTTTTGCGTCATCCGTGCGACGGCCATATTTCCCTCTTTCTTTATTCAAAGCATAACCAACTAAAGAAAGGTTGTCAATTTTCACATTATGTTGGAAAAAGTGCTCTGTGGAACCATTCCCGAGGAATGTATTACCTTGGTGGTATTTGTGGGTAAAAAGCAGGAAATTCTAATCAATGTTTCGACTTGCATTTGGTTGAATCACGATTTCATCCCCATCCCATTCGTATCGGGCATTGAGATTGGCCACGCAGGTTATCTGTTCCATATAAGGACCCGAGAGATCTTTGTGTTTTTCCACGAATTGTTTGACAACTCAAGGTGGATTCGGTTTTGGATCACGCGGTCGCTTACTGATTACGAAGTGGCCCAGGCCGTGAAAGATGGCCTTTGCATTGTAAAACTCTACACTTGCATCGCATGATTGCCCGAGGAAATGGAATAAGAAATATCTTCGAAGACAAAAATGATTATCAAGTATCTTATTAGCTCGAGGATAAAAAGCCTAAAAAAAATATTTACCATTCTCCTTGAATATGTAAATATTGAGAACGTCCCTTACTATAGGAGTTTCAGTGGTTAATCAACCGATATTTTCTGTTTCGTCCAATGATCGCGAGAAATTGGAAACCGTTTGTAACCGGTCCCGGATTCGTCTTCTCGGTGTCACCGGAGGCATCGCCAGCGGGAAAAGCACGATCGCTGATTTGCTGCAAAAAAAAGGGGCCGCACTGATAGACTTTGATGTGTTGGCCCGAGAGGCGGTTGAGCCGGGCGAAAAAGCCTTTCATGCCATCGTGGATTACTTTGGAGACGCCGTCCTTCAAACAGATGGCAGGCTTGACCGCAAAAAGATCTCTTCGATTGTTTTTCAAGATGATGAGAAAAGAAAGGTATTGATGAATTTCATCTACCCGCGTATCGCCGAAATGTTCATCCAACGAGTAGAGGAATTCGCAAAAAAATCGACCCGGAATATCATACTGGCGGTCGTGCCCCTTTTGATTGAAGAGAACATGCAGGGCCTGTTCCAGAAGATTATTCTGGTCCATATTCCAAGAGAAAAACAGATTGAACGTCTCATGGAACGTGACGGAATCACCCGGAGTAAAGCCGAGGCCATACTGAACGCGCAGATGCCCATTGATGCGAAACTCAAATATGCGGATTTTGTGATCCACAATGAAGGAGATTTGGATTCAACAAGGAATCAAGTGGATGGTTTATGGAATGCTTTACATGAATCGGAAAGAAAAGATTAAGGTCAAAATCCCTAAAATACCTTTTTCAAAACACCCTGCGCCTCGCGCCCTTGCGCCTTTTTAAGCACACTGTTTAAGCAGTTCTTGGGCCAGCTCGTTGTCTGGGTTTTTATTAATCACCTCCCGTAACGGTTTTTCCGCCAGGATGGGTTTTTTTAAGGTCAAATAATTTTTCGCCAGCCGGATCTTGATATCCAAATTATCCTTGTCAATCTCGCTTGCCCGAACAAGATGCGTGATGGCCTTGGAGAACTCTCCCGACTTTTCAAGGATAACGGCCAACTTGAACAGCAGGTCGGAACGATTGGGCTGCTCTCCCACCAACGACCTTAAGAGCTTGACGGCATACTCATCCACTTCCTCAATAATGCAAAAATTGGCTATCTCCTCACGCAAATGGAATGGATTCCCCGCGTAATCGAGGGTCTTTTCAAAGACCTGAATGGCCTTGGGGATGATCTTCATCTGGACAAGGGTCTTCCCGAAATGGATCCCGCGTTTCAAATGACGGGGGCTGATGCGCATGGCCTTCTCCAGATAAAAGGCCGCCTTTTCGATATCCTTCCATTTCAAGTAAATCTCTCCTAAATAATGGAAGGCGATAACATCCAGCTTATTCATCTCAGCGGCCTTTAACAACCATTTCTCAGCCTCTTTCAAATCATTCTTTTTAAAATAGTAGTACCCCAGCTCACGGATAGGCCTGGTGACCTCAGGATTGGCTTCCTTGGCCAAAAGCACTTCCTGAATAGCGGAGTCCAGATCCCCCGTATCCTCGAACGCCCTTGCCCGTTTGAGATGATACAGCATGGGCGGGGGATTATTGAACTTATCGATGACGAATGAGACCTTTTCTTCCAACAACTTCATGGTGATGGGTTTCAGGATATAGGCATCCACCTCCGATTCACCCACTTCGGCCACAAAGTCACTATAGGCCTCGGCCGTGACCATGATTACGGGGGTATCCCGGTGGTCCCTGTCTCCGCGAATATTGTTTAGGACCTCGCTGCCGGACATCTCCGGCATATTATAATCCAACAAGACCAAATCAACGGGCTGTTTCTTTAATTGCTCCAAGGCTTCCCGACCACTGTTGGCGAAAACAAATTCTTTTCCATATCCGATATTTCTCATCATCTTATGGATGAATTTGCACATGGAAGGCATATCATCGACTATTAAGACCTTCATTTCCTGGATATTTATCATAAGAAACCTTTTGTTTACATGGTATGATTAGCATGATTTTAATATTTTAGCATATTCATGTTACAACGTAAACCCCATATGCATATCCATCTATCATGTTGAAACCATGCGCCGAACATAATCGGGTATATCGGATCGAAACGGCATTTATTTAAAACCCATATTATCCACAAAGATCTCCAATCGATCCAATTCCTCTTTCAGTCTCCCAAAAACAATTGAACCTTTTTGAAGATCACCCTGTTTTCCCAGGATCTCCAGATCATGGGCGGCCTTGGATAGCTCGAAGGCACTCATGTTGGCCGCACCCCCTTTGACGGCATGCGCCTCTTTTCGAATCCCTTCCGCGTTTCCTTCGGATATGGCCTGACGAATGTATCCCATTTGCGCCTTGACATCCTCCAGAAAGTCCTTCAATACCTCCACCAGACCGTCTTGATCACCTTGAAATTCATCTAACATCATCTCCAAATCCATGGGGGCCTCATGACTGGATATTTTCCTTTCAATAGTCAGATTCCGTCTCTTCTCATCAAGACTACATGGGTTGTCTATAGCTTTCCTTTCCGCCTCATGTCCTGAGCCTTGGGCCTTAGACATAACCCATGTACCGACTCTATCCAGGAGTTCCCTGCGCATCAACGGTTTGGAGATGTAATCATCCATTCCCGCCTCTATACACATCTCCCGATAACCTCGCATGGCATGCGCGGTCATGGCAATAATGGGGACGTGAGAGGACCCGTCTATTTTCTCCGGGTCCTGGCCCTTTGGATCTTGAATCGATATGAATGCACGCTCGTTTTCTATCTCACGGATCTTTTGGGTCGCCTCAAATCCACCCATGACGGGCATCTGGATATCCATTAAGATAAGATCATATTTCTTTTGTAAAAAAGCCTCCAGAGCCTGTTGCCCATTCTCTACAAGATCCACCTCGTAACCCACCTCTCTGAGATGCATCATGGCAACCCGTTGATTGGTCGGATAATCCTCCGCCAATAGGATTCGGCCACCCCGTCTCTCTTCTTCGGCAATGGTGTGTCTGGTAATAAGGTGTCGGTCTTTTCGTAAATCCCTTTCCGCGCTAAGGCCCAAAACCAGCTCCATGGCCTTATGAAGCTCATCCTGACGAACCGGTTTACTCAAATATCCATCAATCCCCATATCACGACAGAGCTTACCATCCCCTCTTTTACCAACGGATGTAAGTAGAATGATGGGAATACGATCGAACGCCTCCCTGGAGCGGATTTCCTTGGCCAGATCAAACCCATTCAACCCCGGGGTCTGGAAATCGATCAGTATGATATCAACCCGATCTCCGGATGATAAGGACGACTCCAGGGCCGCCATTCCCTCTTCCCCGTCCCTTGCCTCGATGGGGATGCAATCCCAGGATTGGAGGTACTCCACCAACATCGCACGGAACGTGGGGATGGGATCAACCATCAATACCCTTTTGCCTGAAAGATCAATCCATTTCTTCAGGTGATTGGCTTCATGATCCCTTTGCTTTTTAAAGACCGCCGTAAACCAAAACATCGAACCTGAACCCTCTTCACTCTCGACACCGATCTCTCCCTCCATCCTTTCAACCAATTGCTTGGAAATGGTCGTTCCCAAACCGGTCCCGCCATATTTTCTGGTGATGGACCCGTCTGCTTGAGTGAAACTTTCAAAAATGGATGCTCGCCTATCCGCCGCAATCCCGATACCGGTATCCGTGACTGAAAAATACAGTTTTACTCGCTCACCAAGATCCTCAACCATCTCGATCTTGATCCTGATCTCCCCTTTTTCCGTGAATTTCAGGGCGTTCCCGATAAGATTATTCAATATCTGCCTTATCCTTCCGGGATCGCCGATTAATCGGGTGGGAACATCCGGTGTTAGAAAAGGGATGTACTTTAATCCTTTTTGAGCAGCTCGAAAATTGAAGCTTTTCCCGAGATCATCCATGGTGTTTTTGAGGTCAAACGGGATCTCCTCAAAATCCAATTTGCCTGCTTCGATCTTGGAATAATCAAGAATATCGTTGATGATCTCCATAAGGGCCTTGGCCTCGCTCATGATGGTTGCGAAAAAATCCATCTGACGGGAATTCAAATCCGTTTCCATGATAAATTCCGCCATGCCGATAATGCCGTTTAACGGTGTACGAATCTCATGACTCATATTCGCGAGGAACTGGCTTTTTGCCTTATTGGACGCTTCCGCCTCGACCTTGGCCTTCTTCAAGGCTTCAATGCGCCTGCGCTCGGAGATATCTTTCAGGTTTACCACAATGCCGGAGAACCCGCCGTGGGTTATTCCTAAAGGGGCGGCGGTTAAGATAAAAGGGATTGTCCTTCCGTCCGCCAACCTTTTTTCAATGTCACTTTCAATATATGCACCCCCGTGTTTGAGTTGAATGAGGGGGCACTGCGGGCCGTGACACAATGAATTGGGAAATATATCAAAACACTTGCCGCCAACGGCCTCTTCCCTGCTTTTCCCGGAATAATTCAGAAGCCTTTCGTTAATGCGAAGCACATGAAAATGATGATCAATCACCCACATGCCGTCCGCGGATGTATTAAAGATCTGATTCAGCTCCATATAGGCATTTTTGGCCTCAAAGGCCATTTGCTTAGCCTTTTTATTTGATTTTTCTAATTCTATATTAATCTCTTCCAGCCTTCTATTTGTATCCTGATGATCCCTTTCAAGCTTGAGTATCCGTTGTCCCGCATTCACTCTTGCCTTTACTTCTTCAAGGTTAAAGGGTTTGACGATAAAATCATCCGCTCCCGCATCAAGCCCCTGAATGGTGTCTTCCTTAAAATCCTTTGCGGTGATCATGATGATATAGACATAGCTCAGCCATTCCAACTCACGAATTTTACGACAAAGCTCCAATCCATCCATCCCGGGCATGACCCAATCCGTAATGAGCATCTTGATATCGCCTTTCCTGAAAATCTCCCATGCCTTTATGCCGTCTTCAGCGACAGCTACCTCATATCCGAGGTTTTCCAGCATGTTTCTTAAAAGGATGCGACTAATGGGTTCATCATCTGCAATAAGTATCTTCATTATTTTTCCAGATAATAGTGAGTGATTACGTATATGGCTTCCCGATAATATCTATAGCAGATATCATGCCGAACCAGCCATTCAGGCGTATTGAAAAATAGAGGCCACGATGGGGGCGGGGCTTGCCCGCGGGAATGATGGCGTGGTAAGAAGCCATGCAGGCTTTCGGGTGTGAGCCTGAAAAGAGACCCCCCCTTACCCCTACATATCGTTTTTGGACGGATATGACTGGTAAAGGATCTCAAAATCGGATAAACACGAAATCCCTGGATTCCGGATCAAGCCCGGAATGACAAAGCACTTTTCTCCTTATCCGTCACACCGGTGGAAGCCGGGGGCCGGAAGATATGGACTTTCAGGTAAACATCATGTCTATTCAATGAGAAAACTGCGAATAACCTAAATTGTATCATTTTAGATTTTTGAAAAATTTGGCGCGGAATCCAATCGTTTGGATTTAGAAAAACCTAAATGGTTACCCTAAATTTTATTGGGATTTTTGCCGACCGCAAAAAATCCGGACCAGGGAATGCTGGATCTTCAAGATGATTCCTTTGACATTGCGTCATTCATTTGACTATTGGTGGTTTTTTGGCTCTGATAAGGCCATTCCAGGTAGGACAGAGCATATTTTCAGAAAAAGACCGGATGAAAATATCTAGCTTTTATGCTTCACAACCAGATGTCTTTCGCGCAAGACACCCAGGCTTATATATTCGACGCCTTGTATCTTCATTCCCAATCCGGACGCAAGAGGTACGGTACCCAAGGCATTCCATATCACTTGAACATCTTCTTCTCTTTCGAGGAAGGCCAGATGATAAAGTTGATTCATGGTGGCCTGGATTTCGCCATTTGTCCTCTTTGAAAACCTGACTTTGGATTTTTTATCAAGGCCTCTATCCACCTCTTTTGTTTTTGTCTCGGATTCGTAATTACCCTCAATCCCCGCTTCACCCAAAAGGGCATCAATATCATCCTGAGCAAGAAGTTTTCCATCTGTTGTCATGTTTTTCATATCATTGTACCCTCATTCCTCAGATCATCCCTGTCAAAAAAACCTTAAACCACCATACTCCGTGAGGCTGGATGGATATCCAGTGGATATCCCTGCTCTTTCATCGGCATAGCCAAAGAATTTATGAAATCCCAACCGCTTCAGCGCCTCCATCATAGCCGATATATTTCCATCACTCGATTGCCGGATGGTGTAAAGCCGGTTGTTGCGATTTGAAAATCCGAATTGACCCTCCACGAAAAACATAATGAACGCGAATGTAATGGAAGCAAAAACCCGGCCTAAAAAGCCTGACTATCAAAATTTCTTTCTTGGTGGATAGGTTGAAATGATATGGTGGAATGGATTATTGATGGTCTCGTAAAAAGTCGAAAAACACTTATTTTTGTCATTCCGGTGAAGACCGGAATCCAGTCTTTTCAAATAGTTACAGG
>JAFGGA010000194.1 GCA_016930835.1 Deltaproteobacteria bacterium | reverse complement strand
CGCGGAATGACGGGCAAAAAACAGAAATGAAAAGCTACTGTTCTGTAACCGAGAACCATATTGGTCATTCCGCGACTTGATCGCGGAATCCATGAATTTGAACAAAGTTTTTCAAGAATCAAAAATAATATAAAAGAACAAATATAGATAATTTGTAAAATTGATGGTCTCGTAAAAAGTCGAAAAACACCTATTTTTGTCATTCCGTCCTGCCTGTGCGTGTCCGCACGCAGACAGGCAAAGGCCGGAATCCAGTCTTTTCAGATAGTTACATGACCTCTGGACCCCAGCATTCGAGTGGTGACGACTTTTACGAGATTATCAAAATTGACTTTTCATCGAAATTGTGGATAGTAGCACAGATAAACCTAGCGAATGCCCTTCTATTAATCCCCCCTCCCCTCGCGGTAGGGGCTAGGGGGAGGGAATTCGGGGCATTTCTGGATGGACATTAAAGGATCTATAAACTGCCCGAAACACAAGGAGGTATAACACTATGGGAAAGAAAATAATCGCCATCATCGGATTTACAGTGTTCTTAATAGGGATGATCGTAGGACAATCAAAGGCGGATTTGGCGGACGGGGAAAGGACAGCCCTTGAAGACCTCTATAATAGTACGGGAGGTGATTCATGGGATGTTAATACCAATTGGATGTCCGGTGTATCGGAATGTGATTGGCATGGAATAACTTGCGATGGAGATGGTTACTTTGTCCAACGAATAGAACTTGAATCAAACAATCTTGCAGGATCCCTTCCTGCGTCGTTGGCCAACTTCACAGACTTAAGGGTCCTTGATTTAAGCGGCAATTTTATTACTGATCCTATTCCTGATCTAAGCAGCCTTGATGCCTTATGGCGCATTGATTTGGGTCAAAATAATATTGGCGGAAATATACCGACCCACCTAAGCGGCGTAACCCTTTTGCAGGATCTTCTTTTAGGTGATAATGAGCTAGACGGGGAAATTACGATTCCCACCGCATCTGGAGAACTCGCCGCTTTGAGCACCCTGTATTTATCTCGAAATCGACTTGAAGGCACCATTCCCACCGAAATCGGGGGACTTGAAAGTCTTAAATATCTTTATTTAAGCGGCAATAAACTAGAAGGGCCCATACCTGGTAATCTGGATGACGACCTGGCTGATACACTCTTGGGTTGTAATATTCGATATAATGCTCTTTATACTCCCAACAACCTAGCGGGGGATGATCTCAGCGATTTCTTCACAGATAAAGGAGGAGATTGGGAAAGTTATCAGACGGTAGCCCCCACTAATCTAGATGCCGGCGATGCCACTGACGAATCCATCACCCTAACCTGGACGACCATCGCATATGAGTATGATGGAGATATTGGCGGTTACGAGGTCTGGTACAGACCTTCAGGGGGGTCTTGGGAATTATTTGAAACCACATCCGGCACAACTGTTACATCATCTACTATTGACGGACTTAGCCCTGGAACGAATTATAGTTTTAGAGTTCGTACGCTGACGGAACAACATGATGACAATCCTAATGACGTCTATAGCGAATATGCCACCACATCCGGCAAAACCACCGGAGAAGAGGAGG
Source organism: Deltaproteobacteria bacterium (assembly GCA_016930835.1). Taxonomy (GTDB): domain Bacteria; phylum Desulfobacterota; class DSM-4660; order Desulfatiglandales; family HGW-15; genus JAFGGA01. The sequence goes on along the minus strand of JAFGGA010000194.1, from coordinate 4,323 downwards.
ATGATGAAGGATGTTTTATCAACACAACCGCAATCAAGATCTTTAATATTTTTAGATAATATCTCCGATCCCTAAAAACTCACAAAAAAGGCGGGAAGCCATTCCCGCCTTTTTTTACGTCAACCTTGACAATCTCGTAAATATCGTCACCCCGGTCCTGTATCAAGTATGGTATAGACGGCGGTCGGGGTCCAGCGTCCTTACCGCTATTTGGAAATACTGGATTCCGGCCGGAATGGCGAAAAATAGCATTTCCCGCGTTTTTACAAGATCATCAATCTTTCCATTTCAATCTTCAAATTTTTTAAAGCCCTGAACCATATCTGCCGAATAAAGGGACAGGATGTCGGTTCTGTCTTCTTATTGACCATATTTTTGACCTAAATAACCCTGTCATTTCTGATCCGAAACACCGTTCTGTCTTCTTCCTACCCAAAACCCGCGGCACCCACCCCGGTCCAGAGCCGATTCATGACATCCAAAATGATTAAATTGGAGAGTCGGCCATGCTTTCAAGAGTCCATTTATTCATCATGCATACAAGCCTGATTCTATTTATCATGCTTTCATCCAACACTAATGCCCCGGCCTACGAAACAACGGCAGCCATAAAAGATATGGCGTCTTTGGGTCTTGCCTATTCGACCCATATCTTTTTCCATGAACTCGGGCATCAGGTCGTGGCCGATGACGTGGGAGCGGAGGGGCATAATATGACCTTCTTAACCAAGAAAAACGGGCAATTTTATTTCGGTTTATCGACCTATCAGAATATCCCGGCTGAATCCAAATTGGCTTATGCCGCAGGCGGTGATCGAATGGCAGGATACACTTTCGAGTATGCCCTTCAATCCTACCGGAATCATCCCACCACATTCAATAAGGCCCTGATGTTTTTCAGCGGCGCGGATTTTCTGATCTATACCATAATCGCCAACTATCAAAATCCGGGTAATGACATGTACGATCCCAATCTTATTCGAAAAGAAACCGGCTGCAGCAAGGAGACCCTGCTCGGAATAATTGCGGCCAAAACACTCGCGAATGCCTATCGCGTGATGAACAAGGATGCGAACTTTGCCCCCTATATCATGGTGGACAGGGACAGCGCCTCCTTTATGATGCGTTTCAACTTCTAAAAATAAAGAGACCATTTCAGCCCCACGCCTCCCAAGGGTTGGGGGCCAAAACAAATACAATACTTTTTGCCCCTTATCCAATCCGGCGTCCAGGTCTGGGTCTTGAGAAATCGATATCCTTGAAACACGGCGATTCCCACCAGGGATATAGCGAATCCGTCAGCTGTCCGCTCATCGGAATAATACTCAATCCCTTCTATATCACCTTGGAACCGATTTCCATCCCGCTGGTTTGAGCGGCGGATATACCAGTAGTCCAATGAATACATGATGGGATTGATGATATTCCACGCCATCATACCGCGGGTAAACGCGGTATTTTTATCTATTCCGTTGGATTGAAGAATGAACTCAGAACCGATAACCTGAGATATCAGACCGGCGGAATAAAGTGCGCGGCCGTCTCGCTCATTTTCAACGTGCCCGGTAAAGGCTATCGGTTGATTATAATTACCCAGTTCCCAATCCAATTCGGTTCCTGTCATTTGCGCCACTGTAGCATGGGCCGCTTCATGGATGGAAAAAGCCACCACCATGCCCGCTGAAAACATCATAAAAGAGCGTCCTGAAAAATCCGATTCCTTTGTTTCAGCATGGAGCGCTTGGGATATGAAAGCCGATACGCATGCCATGGCGATGAAAAACCGTTTGATATTATGTTTTTGCGACCTCAGCATTGTCTCACCTGCCAATTGAGACCGACGGCCGCTCCCCAAGCCTTATTTCGAGACCTTTGAAAAATGCCCTCTTTTGTCGGATCTCGGCGTCAGGTTCAAATTTTAATCCTCGAAATACTCAATGTATTCCTGTGGTCAAAATTTTCGCCTTCCTTGATCTCGAACAAAAGTGAGCATTTTTCAAAGGCCTCGTTTCTATGCTCCCTCCTTTGGATAGCCGGAAACCGTGGTTTGATTAGTGCGAAAATTGTCTTTCGTAGGGCGGCCGTCCTCGGCCGCCTCGCCCTTCCCATGGCCCATATCCAGGGAAGCTGGGATACTTGAATCGCCCCTCCCCTAACCCCTCCCGCGAGGGGAGGGGAAGTCTGAGCAACGGATACCAGCATTGGATGAACCCCTAACCCCTCCCGCGAGGGAAGAGGAATATTCAGACATCCGAAGCAACCTTGTCACGATTGGTGAAGGTATTTTCCATTGAACACAACTTATTGTATAATGTTTGAGCAATCGGTGTGCCAATCAGGCAGATATTTTTATGCGTCAACAGAGAACAAAAAAATATTACTGATATCAATAAGATAAAAACTTTGAAAAAGTTCCGAACCCGATATGTGTGCCATCAATTTGACGAAAAAAGATGAAAAAACGTCATAACTTAAAATTAACGTCAAAAAATAACCAAACCGACGAATTTTAGTCATTATCTTTCTATTGACATGGCATCCTGTTGATACTATCCTTTAAAAAATTTGAGGTATGGTGATCCGGAAGGACATCAAACCTGAGGTTGTCCCTAAATAGCTCCTAAATAGGGCAAGACAATATATTCAATTCGGGTGTAATGCCGCCTGGATCTCCGATGAAGGATGACCGGGACGGATGAGCGATCTGGAAGAGATCTCATGCCGAAAACCCTGTCTATTCGATGAAATCAATCAAAAGGGGTCCTGTGGTTGTAATATGGGACCCCTTTTTTGTTTGACCTGTATGATGGGAAATCCAGGCATAGTCTTAAACAAAGGTGATTGGATGGATGGAATTGCGCCCCCTCGTGCCGTTATCTCCCAAAGGGGGCTAACCTTGATACACTCTTTAACACCGTGGTAAGGGGAACCATGCGGTTTGCCAAACAACTTTTAAACCGCGGAATATCGAACAAGAAATACTGAATTTTAAAGTGAATAATTCATAATTCAACGGTTCCTTGTTCGATATTGGATGTTCAGTGACTTTACGATGTTCTCAGTCAGGTAAACCCGCATTCAAGATACCCCCTCTGTCTAGCTCATATAAAAAGAGACTCAAAGATAAAGGGTTTGCTTATATTGACACAGGGCTCTGAGAATAGTTGACACCTTAAAAAGGAGGTCGAAATGGATCGAAAAAAAGTAACCATCTCGGAATTAATGCAAAAAAAAGAAAAAGGGCAAAAAATCACCATGATGACGGCCTATGATTATCCCACAGCAAGCCTGGTGGACCAGGCAGGCATTGATACTATTTTAGTGGGTGATTCATTGGGCATGGTCGTATTGGGTTATGATTCCACGGTGCCCGTCACCATGGATGAAATGATCCACCACTGTAAAGCGGTGAGTAGAGGAACGAAAAGCAGCTTTGTTATTGGCGATATGCCGTTCATGTCATATCATGTCAGCGTGGAGCAGGCCATTACCAACGCCGGTCGATTTGTCAAAGAGGCGGCATGCGACAGCGTTAAGCTTGAAGGAGGCACGGATATGGCCCCGGTTATCAAGGCCATTGTAAAAGCGGGGATCCCCGTCTGCGCCCATATCGGTTTAACACCACAGACTGCTACCATGTTTAGTGGCTTCAAGGTCCAGGGTAAGGATGCTGAAAGCGCCAAAGCACTCATTCAATCCGCCAGGGATCTTGAAGCGGCCGGGGCCTTTATGATCGTTATGGAATGTATACCAGATATTCTAGCGGCCAGGATCACAAAAGAATTAACTATCCCCACCATCGGCATCGGCGCGGGCAAGGACTGTGATGGTCAAGTCCTGGTTTACCATGATCTGGTTGGGCTCTTTGAGAGATTCACACCGAAATTCGTGAAACAGTATATTAATTTATCACCCAAAATCAAAGAGGCCTTGATCCAGTACCGTACGGAGGTGGAAGACGGGACCTTCCCCGGCCCTGGACACACTTTTGCCATGAAAAAAGAAGAGGCGGAGAAGATTTGAATAGTCAGTGAGCCTTTCATCAGACCAAGAAATGGAGGCATTAACACCTTTCTATTCCTTGCGAAGTGATCCTGGATGCTTGATGCTGGATGAGGGTCAAACACCCATAACTGGGCAGGAACAAATGTCTAAGAAAATACTTTTATCAAGAATCCAGAATCTAGCATCCAGGACCTATTTCATTTTCGTGTAAAAATTATCTAAAAACATCAATATTGATGGTCTCGTAAAAAGTCGAAAAACACTTATTTTTGTCATTCCGGTGAAGACCGGAATCCAGTCTTTTCAAATAGTTACAGG
>JAFGGA010000193.1 GCA_016930835.1 Deltaproteobacteria bacterium | reverse complement strand
TGCCATTCGATCCTTACAGCGTTCAATTCAACCCACTTCACATCCCCGGATTTATTGATGATCCTAAAAGAATAGTTGGACGGGACCTCGATACCCTGCTGCCGTTTTTTATGCCTTTCAATTACAAGCTCCCTATCCTCTTTGTGGATGATATCATTGAAATTTTTTGAAATCAGTTCATCATGTGTTCGTCCGCTGAGTTCCGTGGCCTTATTGTTAACAAAGCGAAGCAACCCGTTTTGAGCGATAAAAATAGCATCCCCGGCGTTTTCTACCAGTATTCGATATTTCTCCTCGCTTTCTTTAAGGGCTTTTTCCGCCTTTTCACGGGCCTCAATAGTCTTCTTCATCGAGACGTTGGATCGTTCCAACTCCCCTGCGCGTTCCTCGAGGAGTGTGAGAGACTCTTCCAAACGTCCCAGGAACATTTGGGGAAGCGTCACAAGGGCCAGCCCCGACATTAAGAACACTATAATAGAAGTGCCCCATGCCAGGGGTGACAGAGATGTCAGCATTGTCTCTTCCCAGATCGGCAGCATGCCCGATACCATAGACCCTCCGATGACAAGCATGGCTAAGACCCCGATACTCGTAATAACATAGCCGATCCTCCTACCCAGAAGAGCCGACGAGATCCCGCATGCAAGAAGGAGAACCTCAAGGCCTATGCCACTTAGGCCGATTCTTAGGAGGATCAAAATAGAAAAGGCCACAAGGGTCATAATTGTGACAATAGAACGTATAAAAAGTGAGATGTATCGACCCAAAAAAGTAGTGAAGCCAAAAATAAGGTAACATGCCGCATAGAGAACGGAGAAGACCCATCTTCCCTGCTGATAGGATTGGAGACCTCCCAGAATCGTTGCTAAAAGCCCAAAAATGAGAAAGGGGTACATAACCCAATTAAAAAACCGATGGCGCACTTCAATGATTTCAGGACGATCTTTTTTCCCGATCCTAAAAAAGAGTTGTCTATTCATTTTGATATCCCATATATGATGTAATTTTAACCTATTGCATAACATTCCTTTATTTGACATCCAGAGGATGACGGGATGTTATGATTGCCAATGTTTGATGGTCTCGTAAAAAGTCAAAAAACACCCATTTTTGTCATTCCGGCCTGCCTGTGCGTGTCCGTACGCAGACAGGTGAAGACCGGAATCCGGTCTTTTCAAACAGTTATATTGGCTCTGGACCCCGGCTGCAGTCCATCCCGTACTTGGTACGGGACCGGGGTCACGACTTTTTTCGAGATTGTCAATGTTCAAGCAATTTATATGCCTGAAAAGGGTGTTGATTGAAACCTAAATAAATTAATATTTTTTAAATATCAAGCAGGATTGGAGTATTGATAGTGTTTGAAAAATTCGAAATGTGTTTGATTATGCCCTAATAAGGATAAGAGAAGAGAAAAGATAATAACACCATCCTAAAATTTTTGTCCAAATTTTGCCCAAAATAAATTTTATAAAGGTAAAGACAGGAACAAATGGAGATTTCCGGTCCATTCAGATATACACCCCATATTCCTGGGCGGCCTCCATCATGGCCTTTAGGTTGTCAGCATTTGTTTCCGTGGCGCTGGCGCCTCCCGCCAGGATATAACCGCCTCCAGGGGCGCAGGACTCGATCAGTTTTCGGCAGTATTCTTTGACCTCCTTGGCCGTCCCCGTACACATCAAAGATGCGGGGACATTACCGGTAATGCAGCATGTTTTGCCGACAATCCTTTTGGCATCGGCCATATTGGTCTGATCAAACGTCCAGACCACCCACCCTTTTGGAAAATCATGAATATGCTCCAACCGCCGCTGATAGCGTCCTTCGGCAAACAGCGACACCATGATACCCTCCTTGATCAACGCATCAGCGAACCTTTTTAGACTCGGCCAGTAAAATTTTTCAAACTGCTCATCGGACATGAAGGTATCATCACCTTTATGCAGCGGAAACGACGCCATGACCCCACCGCCCGCATTGACGCTTTTAATGGTTTCACGGATGGATTTGGCTGTCATCATCTCAATGGCCTCGAGTAATTTTTCCGGCTGCCGGAACATATCCATAATAACACCGCGGGTGCCCCGCATGGAATCCCCGATGGCATCAAAGGGGGCCGTGGCCATGGCGCCTCTCAGGATCGGGAATCCTTCGGACAGGGCCTCTCGATTAAAGCGTGACACCTCTTTTTGCCATTTCATCATCTCTTTCCCAGCATTGATCAGGGACTGATAGGCCTTTTGGACTTCCGGTCTGGTAAAGGGAGCGGCCAGAGTATGAGCCCTCACCAGCAGGCTGGAATAGGATGGAAGGGTTTCAAATACCTTGAGCGACCCTACCGTGCGGGGAATCATGACTCGCATGGCAAAATCCGACGGGTCTTCTAGGAAGGCATCGTATTCGTCGGCCTTCATGTACTCGCCTTCCACAAACTGGTAGTGGTGGGCATCCTCGTCGAGCCCGTGTCCAGGCCATTTATACAGGTTCATGTCCAGGATTTCCATGACCCTGCCTGCGTGTACCAGACCCGGCCCCCTGACAATATCCATATCATCCTTAAAATCATGCAGGAATTTTGTCCAGGCCTGCCGAAGGGCCTTGTAGTCAGACATCACCCTGTGCAGATCTCCCCCCGCATAATACGCGGGAAAATAACCATGCGGTAATGAAACAGGAACCCGGTCCGGCTCTTCACATTGATAAGCCTTCCATATACGCGTGATTCTCTCCTGATACCGTTTTTCCGCCTTTTTGCTTTTAAACTTGATATTCGTAGGATTCAGATAGGGCTCTATTCTCCTGGCCCGCTTCTCTTCCGGACTTAGATCCGCCCAATTTTCATTCATATCCCAGTGCCTCCATTTTTATTGGTCTGTTTTCCTAACTGTATCAGCGGAACTGCCTGATATTTTCTCTTATAGCCTGATATGACGTTTTTGGCAACTCGGATAAAAAAGGTTTCAGAAAATTCCCTAGGCTGTAAGACATACTTAAGAACTTTTCGGCCATGAACTCAATGCCGAACGGCTCATGTCGAGTAGCGGGCATTAATCGGGAAATAGCAACTTTTGCTGGTTTTCTGTATGGACGGATGTTTTAGAGTCTTATATAGAGATGCATGATAAATCTTGAGACCATTCTGTTTTATAGAATCATTGGTAGTTCGTAAAATCAGGCACTAATTGCTCTCTTGAATCTCCGTGTCGGGAAACCGATTCCTCCCCCTATTCTGAGGGAGAGGAATCAGTATGGAAGGAACAGTTTTCTTTCAAAAAGACCAAAAACGGGAGGCGGTATCGTCCTATTATCAATGAAAAACCCACTTCATTATCCGATATGAGGGGGGATTCATGCATCATGAAATATCGTCCACAAGTATTGATCAAATATTAAGAACTGATATGAGCATGGGCCATGACATGTCCGCTCATGAGATGCAGGAATCTGGAACTTGGAAAGGGCTTTTGATTAATCCATGGTTAATTTTTTCTTCTCTTTTCGATTTCCATGAAGATTTTCCCTCGGCTGAATACCCTTACATCGCCATTGGACTCTGATATGGCAATAGAAAGAGCGTCAGTTAATGCGGTAATGCCAAGGGCGGCGCGGTGTCTTGACCCCAGACCCTGCGGTAGGTCAGAGTCCTCGGCCGAAGATTTAAGATGCCTGCCTGCCGCAAGTATAACGCCATCGTCCCTTATCACGAAAGCGCCGTCTATGGTGGCGAATTCCCGTATGGTTTCCTTGAGTCCGGGATCCAAAATGTTCCTTTTATCTTCCGAGACACCACCAAATGGATTGATGATCATCTGTGACGACAGATCCATGACCTTCTCGTGATCACCCAGGACAAAAATCGTCCCTATCGGTTTACCTTCCTTTCCTTCTTCGGAAAGTTCCATGGCCAAGGTAAGCATCCGGTCAAACACATGGGGAAAACTGATTTGATCTTTTATGTCCAAACCTTTGGATGAAAAGACCTCAAATTCATGTCCTACATCCATCACCATAAAGTTGTCTAGGATGCCATGTGCCGGTGAACCCGAAAGGCAAACTAGAAGATCTCCGGATTGGATTATTCCGCTGGATAGACCCATCATTACAGCTACCTTGATCTGGCTAAGTCTTGTAAGCTCCATGTAGGGGACTTTAATAATTCTATCATCC
>JAFGGA010000192.1 GCA_016930835.1 Deltaproteobacteria bacterium | reverse complement strand
TCGGTATAGGTATATGAGATAGACCTGCAATCTTCCTTTAGGGCGGTTTTGACAATATCTTCAGGGGAAAAGGGATGCTCCATCGGGTTCGTAGCGTTTTCCTCGGAAACCTGGCTGATTTGCCAATTCTGACAAAAGCCGCAACGAAAGTTGCACCCCTTTGCCGCAATGGAAAAGCTAAAGGTTCCAGGCAGAAAATGGTACAATGGCTTTTTTTCAATGGGATCCACATGGGCCGCGACCACTTCTCCATAGGCATGGGTATACAGCCTGCCGTCTATATTTTGTCTGACATTACAGAACCCGAATCTGGAATCCACTATCTTGCAATGGTGCCGGCAAAGGAAACAATGGACTTTTTTGTCCTCCATCGTCTCATACAACATAGCCTCTTTATGCATGGATGGCTCCTTATCTTACGTCCATTTTTTGAATCATTTCATTTTTCAGCCGCCAAAGTTTCTCGGTCAGAGAAACATGATAGATATGCGGATTCAACAGACGGCTGACTCCTTTATCAAGCCTTTGCATATCCATTATTCTAATGGCCCGCATCTTTGTGATGGAAGGCGAATCCACGATCTGGACACCCTTTTTGATAATATCCGTCAACAAAGGCTCCATACTTTTGATTTGTTCATGTTTCAATACCCGGGACATGTTCGGGTCCGTGGGATGGTTAAGCTTGATGGATTCGAAATCGTTTAGGTTTTCATCCTCTATGGCCAGCACATCCGCTTCGGCCTTTTCACGATGATTATATATACGCCAGACCTGCTTTCGCCCCGGATTGATGATTTTGCTAATGGATTCTGATTTTTTTATGGCCGGGATCCATTCTCCTTTTTCCTGCAGAGCCGTCAGCTTGTAAACGCCGTCCAGGGCCGCATCACCTTCCGAGGTAATGAGCCTCGTTCCGACTCCGAACACGAGCCTCTTGATCAAAGCATCCGGGTCCACGCCGGATTTCATTGCCTCGTCCTTTATCTGACTGATGATCTGTTGGATAACCAGTTCATCCAGTTGGTTGGATAAAACAATAACGGTCTTGTCAAAACCCGCGTCATCCAGCATTCGGGCCGCCTGGATACTTAAATAGGCAAGATCCCCGGAATCCAATCGAACGCCGATAGGTTGGTGACCCTTGCGCCGCAACTCCTGAAACACTCGAATGGCGTTTGGAATGCCGCTTTCCAGGGTGTTAATCGTATCCACCAGGAGCAGGCAGTCGTCCGGATACACCTCCGCATAAGCGCGAAATGCGCCCAATTCACCTTCTCCAAGGGCCATAAACGCCTGTACCATGCTGTGGGCGTGGGTTCCCTTGGGCGGGAAACCCAAGACACAAGAAATGCCGACGCCGGAGCTGAAATCTACTCCCCCGATGAGCGCGGCCCGGATACCGGCATTCACACTCCTTTCATGGCCGCGACGGAGGCCAAAATCTATAACCAGCTGGCCCCCAGCGCTTTCCCTGACACGCGCGGCTTTTGTGGCGATCAGAATGGGATAGTTTAAGTAATTCAGCAACGGTGTTTCAATGAGCTGTGCCAGGGCCAACGGCCCCTCAATAACATGAATAGGTTCGCCCGCATGAATGACTCGACCTTCGGGCACCGCCTTGAGGCTGATGCTGGGAAAAAGATCTTGTTTACCCAACCATTTTAAAAAGTCATCCTGGAATAATCGATTGCCCTTGCGATCCTTTTGATGAGAAAGATACCGTATATCCTGTTTTCTGAATCGGGAGGATTTCATCCAATCCAGAAACCATTGCAACCCCGCATTGATACAATAACCCGACTTATGCGAGCCGCCGTAATCCGGGTACGTTCGAAAAAAATGTTCGAACTGCGCGGGTTTTTCGTGAAGGCCCATCCGGTAGTAGAGTTGGGCCATGGTCAACTGATATTGATCCGTATATAAAATACCCTCTGCGGTTGAACGATCAGAAGGGGTCATTTACATTTTCCTCTCATAAAATTTCATGAACTGACATCTTATTGTAATTGCCGTGAAGGTATATACAAGTACCCGTAATTCAATGTTAACACCTCCGGTCGCCGGTTTCCCGGCGAGCGAAGGTGGACAGGAAGATGGGACCTCACTGAGAAGCCCGATCCCTGTTGCTAGGTACTTCTTTTAGGTCCATTTTTGGCCCGCGTGGAGATCTTAAAAGGCACATATGCTGGACAAAAACCCACAAAGCCGGTTATGAGGAATATAACAGCTATAATACCTAATATAACGGCTGCGACTCCTGAAATAACCCCGGCAAGATATAAAATACCAATCAATATCGCCAAAGCGACCCGGATCACACGATCAATGGTTCCCATGTTCTTTTTCATTTAATTCCTCCTTCCAATTTATCCAACTCGGAATCCTTAAAAAAATCATCGATAATAACGTCTATGATTTTTATTTTTCATATGCACCACGCTTCTCATCATCTGAGCTATCTAAAAATCGAATGATGGTCTTTTCCCTGTTTTTCCTCTTTTTCCATTTTATCTTTTTTCCCTGTCATTGGTTTTTTCCTTATAAGAGGTCTTTCTTTTTTTCCTCAAATTCCTGTTTATCGATCTCTCCCCTGGCATAGCGCTCTTTCAAAATCTCCATGGCATTGGATGGTCGCTTATGCTGAGAATCCGATTCCCCCCTCGTGCCGTGAATCAGCCACTTGATCAGAAAAACCAACCCGATAATGATCAATACCCAAAATATAATCATAAAAATTCCTCCGAACCATCCAAGGCCCCAGTCGCCCATCATGCCAGGTCCCACACGCCATCGATCATATCCCTGTCCCCCATCCGCCAAGGCCGGATTCCCTGAAGACGACGGAAAAAGGAATAATATATTTGCCCAACCGGATAAAACATAATGCCTTAATCTCATGATTGGCCTCCTTTAAGGTTGAACGGGGATTTCCGGATTCTGACCATCATGCCTGGTCAATGTTGATGATCTCGTAAAAAGTCGGAAAATACGCATTTTTGCCATTCCGGCGAAGGCCGGAATCCAGTCTTTTCAGATAGTTACATGGACTCTTGACCCTGGCTGCGTCTATCCCGTACTGGATACGGGACCGGGGTGACGACTTTTTACGAGTATGTCAATGTTCATTCGGAAATAATTCATGGATGGAGCACGCAACAACCCGCCATCATTTAATGATTAACGTTGCCTAAAAAGGTTTTCCGTAAAGCGGTACTGAAAGCTGATGGTTGATCCCATGAATCCGGAGACGCCGATTCCTGGTTGAATACGCGTGAAAATTCCTCGTTCGGGTCTAATCCTTGTTGTCTCAATATAAGATAACCCGAATCTCACAAAATGGTATGGGGTCAAATATGTATTTTAATAAGGGGGGATTCATGGGTGGACACCAATTGTCATGCATCCATCGTATTCCAAATTTACCAAAAATGCGGATATGATTGAAAGATTTCAAGTTTTATCGTGGACACAAGATCTGAGGCAGGCAGATACCTGACGTAAGATGAAAGTGAGGATCTATCATTTTTGGATTCCATTTTTTTACGAATGTCTCCTTTTACGGACAATGGATATCCATCAAATGATCAGACCCGATCCCCTTTCAACGGGTCTTATTTTAGGCCACTGATTACCGTGAAAGCACCCTTGCCGAATCCATCCAGGATTGTATTTTGTAAATCCCCGGGTATAAGCGTTTGCCTGATTTTCTCAATCCTGAATCCCGCTTTTTTGAGTATCTCCAGAACCTCTTCAGCGGAAAAAAACGTGGCAGCCTTGTAGAATTTGCTTTGTTCTCGCTTGGTTGAATAGTGCTTTCCCAATTCGCTTTCTTTATCCACGAACCCCACAATGATACATCCGCTGATTCGCAAAATCCTGTAGGCCTCATCAAAAGTCTTGATGATATCATCAACAAAGCAAATGGTCGTGACCATAAGCACACAGTCAAATTCTCCCGCGGAGAAAGGTAAATTTTCAGATACTCCCTGGACAACATGGATGCCCAGTTTTTTTGATTTAAGCGCCATTTTTCGAGAAGGTTCAACACCAATTGTTATACCCAAAGGCCCGGCAAATTTTCCGGATCCCACGCCAACTTCCACTCCCTTGACTTCATATGGGGGGAGCAGTCCACGTATCACCTCCAATTCAACTTCGTACTTTTCGGCGTTTTTTTGAAACCACTCATCATATGCATCACTATACCGTTCAAAGGGTCCTATTTTAGGCATAGCTATTTACCTCCCAACTTACTATTCCGATCAGCCAAAATTCTTCGATAACCTGCTATCACCTCCGCCATGAAAGCCTTTTCTGGAAGCTCTAGGATTGTTCTTGCCATGGTCATTTCAGAATATTTATCCAGATCAAAAAGTCTCACTTTCATTCCCTCTTAATCCATCGCTAAATTCCTTAAAAACCTCAATTTCTCCTTCTATGTCGGACTTTTTCCAGCAAAAAGGAGCATCTTTTAATTCCCTTAATCCACAATGAGCCAGCCCGATGGGTTTAAATCTGTCTATCAATGTCTCTACCTCCCGTTGATATTGTTTTTTGATCCCCTTATAAATGAAAAAACGATCCCGATCACACAGAGTATTGCGAATATCAAAAATGACACATAAATACTTCTAAGGAACAGATCGTAATTGGCGGGTGATATTTCTTCCTTGCCTAAAAAGAGAGAGAAAACCACCATGGTAATGGCCATACTTGTCATCTGTCCAAGCAGGCGCATGGTCGACACGGTTCCGGAAGCAACGCCTAGGTACTTCTTTTCAACGGCTCCCATGATGGCACTCATGTTTGGCGCCGAAAACATGGCAAAACCCAAACCGACTGTTGCAAGGGTGCAAACGATATATATCTTGCTGGTCTCCATGCCGATAAAGGCAAAAAGGAAAAGCCCGATGGTCGTAATGGCCATTCCAGAAGAGGCTATCTTTCGGGGTTCTCCTCGATCCGACCACTTTCCTGCAACCGGTGAGAGGGTTGCCATAAACACAGGCTGCACCATCAGAAAAAAACCGGCGTACTGTGGCGACAATCCTTTGATATATTGAAGATAAAGGCTTAAAAGGAAGGTTATGGCCGCGGTGGCCGAATAATTGATCAAGGCGGCCAGGCTCGAAAAGGCAAACAACCTGTTGCTGGTGAGCAATCTGATTTCAAATATGGGAAAGCTGGTTTTCAGTTCATGCCTGATAAAGGCCACCAAAGAAACAATCCCAATGGCGATCAAATAAACGGCTTTCATTTCGGGTAGGACAGTGGCCCCATAGACAAGGGCCAGAATGGCTATTCCGTAAAGTATACAGCCAAGGATATCCAGTTTTTCTCCCTTTGCCTCGGCCCATTCACCCTTTAAATACCCCCAGGTAATATAAAATGAGACACCGCAAACGAGCGCCACGATCAGAAAAAGACTTCTCCATCCTAGATGCTGTGTAAAAAATCCTCCCAGAAAAGGCCCCACAGACATGCCCATATAGACCGCGGATACATAGACGCCCATTGCCTTGCCTCGCTTTTGTGGAGGAAACACGGAGGTCACGATGGCCAACCCTGTCACAGTAGACATGGCCATGGCCACTCCCTGTAGTACACGGCACCCAATCAGCATTTCCACGGATCCCGCGAAACAGGCAAACAACGAGGCCAGTGTATTGAGCAGCAGGCCGAACATGAATATTTTTTTTCGACCGTATATATCCGCGATCTTGCCCATAGGCACCAGCCAAACACCCATTGACAACATCAACGACGTGGGAACCCAACCAAGCTGGACCGCGTGTACGCTGAACTCCTTCTGTATTGCCGGGAGTGCTACATTAACGGCAGAAAACATAATCGGCCCGGTAAAAGAAGCGATAGCGGCTACAACCAGGGCTACTCTTTCCTGTTTTTGATCCGTGTCCATTACGATACTCCTCGATGATTCTAATAAATTATGATCAGCCTCTATGAACCGCTCCTTGCTGATCCCTACCCCCCCACCCTTACTCGATTATAGGGGTTTGTTTTCAGCCTTTTTTGATTTCCAGGGTTTAAAAATGGAGATAAACATGGTGGTCATCAGCACGAAGACTTGAACGCAATCAAAAATCAAATTCATCTTTTCATTGTATTAGTATGTTGGGGTTTGTCAAGGATGCAATCCCGATTTGGCCGGATACCTTTATCATAGCTGTTTCCCAAGACCCGAGAAAATTCCCAAACAAAATAGCTAATATGACGATAATCCATTTAAATGTAATCCAAGGATGTTTGAAGAACCCCCAATGACTGAGTAATGAATATATTAATCCTGTAAGCATGCAACCGAAGGCTCCTGGAATAACAACCACCGTGATGTCAACATGATGAATACTTTGATTGATTCCATAAAAAACGGCTCCATCAGTGACTCCAGATTTTAAAAAATAAAGTAATGCTAAGGCGAGGCCACCTCCTATCCAACACGAAACCGCGATCAAATGAAATCCTTTGAGCCATTTAAGGCCTTTCGCTTTTAATTTTGGCGTATCATACTCGAATCAACTTGGTATCCATCCATTAATTCCCCCTCCCCTCGCGGGAAGGGGTTAGACGGAGAATATCTTTTTCCACCAAGGAACGGGCTAAACCATCGAATATGCCTAGAACACATCGCGGAGAATCCTTTTCTTTTTCCAAATATTGATAAGCCTTTTGAAGATGCCGTTTCGCAGTCTTTTGTACTTGATGCCGGGGCATTCAGAAGCAACAAAGACCAACCTCTAGGTTCCAGTTTACACCGATATGATTTCGATCACTTCGATATCCATCTCCGAAAAGATCGCGTTAAGTCTGCTCGATATTCCTCTTCCTTCAGATCCACATGATTAAGACGGGCGAATTCTTCGGCATACTGCCGGTTCATGAAGCTGAATAGATTATCCTTCTCATGGAAAAAATATTCAACCGGTAACGGTTGTGAATACATCAAGTAAAACAAAGGACCCGCTATGATAACAGCCGGTATGAGACTGGTAAATAAACCGAATCCAAGCAGCATGCCGATCGCTGTTATGGCTGCGGCAGCCAGAATTATCAAGAAAAGGGACTTCAATAAACGGTATTGGACTTTTCGAATACATTGATGATGCGCTCGGATACCAAAAAATGGCTGCCTTTCACGTGTATCCTTTTTCAGTTGATAAAACAAGTAATCCGTACCGGGGTCTTCCGTATCCAATGAAAGTGCGACAAGTGGTTCACCCGTATTTAAACCGCAAATGGCACACACTTCCGGATAGATGGGTTCTTGAGGATTGTTCAATTGAACAATATATACTTTTTTCATGTCATCCCCCCATGGCTTCCAAAGATAAAGAACCGAAAAAAGCAGCACCAAAAGACAAGCCACAATGACGAGCTTTCTCTTTTTTGAATGATGTTTCCGTTGCTTTTTTAAGCCCATTGCTTAATGCTCAAGCCCTGATCGTAAAGATATCTTTCTGATAGTACACTGGAGCGACTTCTGGTCCGGATAACCCATAACGGGCTCCCGCACTCGTATGTCCGTTAGCAGGTTGCCATTGGCTTCCCCTCCCCAGCCATGGGGCACAAGTACGACTCCCTCCGCCACCCTTTCATCCACCTTGGCCTTCATTCTCACCTGGCCCCTGTTGGTCTCCACCACCATCAGATCACCGTCTTCTATCCCATATTCTTTTGCCGTCTCAGGTCCGATCTCTGTTAAGGCATCGGGAGACAGTTTTCTCAGCGTTTCAACCTGACGTTGCTGGCTATGGGTGTAGTACAGATTCCGGTTCCCGACCGATAATATCAGAGGATACTTGTCCCTGAATGCCTGATCACCCCTGATGGGGCCTTGCTCAGGTTCCAGATATGTGGGCAGGGGATCAAACCCCGCCTCTTTCAATGTTTCACTGTAAATCTCTATTTTACCCGTTGGGGTGCGGAACAACCCTTGAGGGATCTCATATTTCTTATCCGTATAAAAATCACCTTCCGGTTTCTCATTTAACAGATAGTCAAAACTGAGACCCGACGGTCCCAGCATGCAGGAAACGAATTCCTCCTCTGATTTCCATGGGAAGTCCTTATCCAACCCAAGCCTTTTGGCCAGTTCCGTTAAAAATCGCCATTCAGACCAACTCTCATGTAAAGGCCCAATGCATTGCTTCCTCAGCATCAGATAGGGCAGGCAATGGCACACATTGTAAGTATAACCGATTCCCCACTTCTCCAGATGGCTGCATGCCGGGAGCACATAGTGGGCAAGCTCAGCCGTCTCCGTCATAAACAGATCATGAACCACCAGAAGCTCCAGTCTCTTAAAGGCCTCTCTGAAGACATGGCTGTCCGGCATGGAAATCAATGGATTTCCTCCCACCACAAGAAACGCCTTGAGTTTTTCCGGTATGCTCTCAGGCACCATGGTCACCACGCCATAGGGTGCCTTTTTGCCCCATAGATCAAAAAACAAAGGATAGCTTTCAGCGCCGATGGGTTCTCCTCCCACAACATGCCCCGGATTGCTGAATCGAGGCGGAGGGCTCGTTACCCAGCCCCCGGGCACATTAATGTTACCGGTGATCGCCTGCAGCACTGAAAAAGCCCTGCTGTTCTGTGTGCCGTTGGCCGTCTGGTCTTGTGTGCAGGTTCCTTGAAAGATGCTCGCACCTTTGGTTCGCGCAAAGAGCCTCGCCAGCCTGCGAATGTCTTCAGCCGCAACCCACGTGATGTCCTCGGCCCACTCGGGTGTGAACGGTTTCACGTGGGGCACAAGCTTCTCGAATCCATAGGTATGCGCGTCCACAAACGCCTTATCGTAAAGATCCTCTTTTATAATGACATTCATCACGGCAAGGGCCAGGGCCCCATCCGTACCCGGACGAATCCTTAGGTACATGTCCGCCTCATCGGCCAGTGGAATCCGCTTGGGATCGATCACCACCAGCCTGGCGCCCTTTTTCAAGTTCTTTTTCAGAAAAAACCGAAGGGGAAAATCAGACTGTTCCGGATTATGACCCCATAGGATATACAGCTTGCTGTCAAACTCCTCCGTTGGATATCGCCCGAAAGTCATCTGACGGGTCCGGATACGCATCCTATAACAGATACTTTCCACGGAAAAAAAGTTAGGCGAACCGAATCCGGACTGCAGCAAATGAGCCAGAGTGGACATCTCCAGATTCTCAACACCGATGCTGCCGCAAAACATACCCAGGCTTTGGGGACCAAACCGGGCTTCCAGGTTGTTCAACCTTTCCGCGATCTCATCCAAAGCCTGATCCCAACCGATTTCCTGAAACGCGCCATTCCTTCTTTTCAGAGGTCGCTTAATGCGATTTGGACTGTAAACCACATCCAGGGCGTTTGCACCTTTCGGGCATAGTCTTCCTTTATTGAGAGGATGGGACTCAAGACCCCTGATCTTGACCGCCCTTCCCCCTTCAACAGTCACCTTTGTGCCGCAGCTGTGATAACACAGGGAGCAGTCAGTAAAAATTTCAATTTTACGAGTCATCATATTTTTATTCCATTATACCAAAGACTTATTGCGATACTCGGACTCGAGTCTGGACAAAATTCATTGGACACTGAAACTGAGATCTCAGTTTACTTGCATTTTATGGAAATATCCATATTTAGGGGGACATCTACGATTTTATGATTTCGATCATCTCCATATACTCGATTTATATTTTCATGGACGTGCCTTTTGATAATATCAAAGAATTTTATTTTAGGAGTTAGGCTTAGATGATTAGATCGTGAAACGATTTTATATTAACATTTTAAGACATTTATTTAATAAAATCAGGTCAAAATCAACTATTAGAAAATAATATAAAGCAAATATCAGTAGTGTCCCGTTAGCATTTTGCATAAACATTGGGGTATTTGGTCCATGGAGATCATATTAATTCTAATTGCAAAATGATAACCGGGAACGACTGTTTAAATGTGTAAATGAGAGGTAATTCCTTCACCACGGAAGATTGATGGTCTGAGGTTTAACCCACAAAGGGTATCCGGAATAAATATCACCTGTACTGATGTGTTCGCGGGGTATGGAGATGACATCCCTGAAAAGGAAAGGGGTTGCATACTGTGGACTCCATAAAGGCGATCATCAAAACCGATACTAAAAAAGGGCTCATCCCGAGTTTACAGGATGAGCCCTCTTCAATCCTGAGGAGGCTAATAGGAACCAAGTTCCGTCTTGGCACCCGATCCATAACTGCTCAGCTCGCTGGACCATTCGGTTTTGCCCTTTTCATCCACATATTCCGCCTTGACCAGGCCACCCGGGACGTCTTTTGCGCGGTACAGTCTCACCGCACCCTGAGCTCCCATGGTCGCGAACTCCAGCATATCGGTATTGAAGATGCCGGCCGGAACCTTGATTGAGACACCCGTCTTTTTTACAGCCCCTTTTAAGGACTCGGGGGTAAGTTCCATGGGCCGGGTGTACCATCCCTCCGTTACGGGAACTTCTTTGGGCTCCTCATTGCCCATCTTTTGGCGCATGCGTCTCAGGGATTCTCTATTTTTATTAAACATCACCTCAAAGAGATGGTCTTCATCCTCTTCCTCTCCCTTAAGCTTCATCTGCCACCACTCCTCCTTGTTCGCCGATAGGTTTAAAAATGCCCTCCGCATGACAGCCGGTTTGTCATCCCCATCAGCCTTAAGGTGCCACTCCGTCCATTGGCCGGGGATATAAGGGATAAGTTCCATGTTATAACCATAGGCCACAAAAAGGGATTGAAACATCATGGGATAGATCTGCCCCATCATCATGCCGCCGATCCCGCCAGTGGAGATATTGATGTTGGCGCTCATTTCTACGGGTGTCCCTAGACGTGCTGTCATGGTCTTTCCCCGGTCCATGGGCATGGTTACAGTGAAGGACGAGGGTACCCGATCCTGGGCCATAACGTTGACGGTTTTGACGCCGACGGCTCCGAGCTTCAGTGACGCCAACCCGTCGGCTCCGGTGGTGATCTGTTGACCGTCGGATGCTTCCACGATAGCACCGACTATGGGCTGGTCCTTTTCATCTACGACCTTTACGGTGATGCCCATAAAGGGCACCCTGGTGAGGGTCCCGGCTGTACCGGAACATCCCGCAAGTAATAAGATCGGAAATATGGCAACCATTACCGAAAGACATCGAAAATGTCTGAATTTCATAGCCTTCCCTCCTATGACATTTTGTTATTGATTTTTAATCTCAAGCAAGAAACCGGATTCGCCCGGTCCTCTACTTGTTGACCCTTATATCCGTTAAGCAATTACGAGTCCTATGTATCACCGATCATGACTGGTGTCAAGAAGACACAACGTTGTCATTCAAGATTAGAACCGACCTGCAGTTGTTCAATTAATCATTATTCGGATGGAGGCCTGGAAATCTATGGGACGTAGTCGCCTATCGTGACTGGATCGAGCCAACATCACATATTTCCTGCTGGTTTTTAATAGCGCACCCCTTATCTTGGAGCTGTCTTTACAGGCATAAGGCCATCATTGCATGCGAACGATTTTACATATCACACTCAATCCTCATGATTGGTTATGAAGCCCTCATCAGAGTTCGCCACGCTTGTCATCTAAGGACCATGCTTTCTCCCGGTGATTAGTTCCTCTATATCCGGGGGCAGGCTTGATGTGGTTTATCCTAGTTCGTGCCCAACCATAAATGGTCGAAATTCCCTCCCCTAGCCCCCTCCTGCAAGGGGAGGTGGGATTAATGGATGGATACTAGCTCAATAAATATTTCAGCAGGAAGCCAGTCTTTATGAATTGCTACATGGACTCTGGACCCCGGCTGCAGTCTATCCCTTACTGGATACGGGACCGGGATGACGACTTTTTACGAGATCGTCAAATTTTATTTTTAGGATACTATAGACGATCTCGTAAAAAGTCGGGAAATATGCATTTTTGTAATTCCGGCGAAGGCCGGAATCCAGTCTTTTCAGATAGTTACATGAACTCTGCCCCACCTTTCGCCGGAGTAACGACTTTTTATGAGTATGTCAATATTCTCCAAATTAAGGGATTTCGAATAGAAAAGACAGATTTTAAACAGATAGGATCAAAATAGAAATAAAAAAAGTTGTTGAGAAAGAAAGTATCGGGCTATCTGGACCACTTTGACCCAAATGCAAAGGGCAAATGAAGATAATAAGCGTTATAGAGAACGAAAAGGTCATAAAAATGGATACTAATTGCCCATCCCTTCTTATGTATTTTATAAGGTATGTTATGACCCACCATATAAAGTATTTAGATTGACACAATGATCCTTTTCATATAGTTTTCACCTGAAAAAGCAAGTTTGTAACATTTTAGCTATTTTCAGAAAATCTAAACAACTGGATTCCGCGATCAAGTCGCGGAATGACCTGTCTACTGCGTGGGACGCGGCGCAGGCAGGCGGAAAAGTGGAAATCATAAGGAAAATAAAATGCGTGCTTTATAAAGGTATAGTAATAACAAGATCAAACGTCATTCCGCGACTTGATCGCGGAATCCAAGCCTTGCATCTCATCATTTTCAAAAGGCTA
>JAFGGA010000016.1 GCA_016930835.1 Deltaproteobacteria bacterium | reverse complement strand
ATGACAGCAGCCCAATAGGCTGTTCCAATTACGTCATTCCGTGACTTGATCACGGAATCCAGCCTTGTATCACGTAATTTTCAAAGAACTAAACTGTTACAAAATATCAAGTTTGGTTTTAAGGATTTCCTATCCTGAAGATAATATGATTTCAGATGTCAATACATGACTCCATAGAAACAATAAAATGATACTTACAGCTTCCGATTTTGTCAGGGTCATTCAGGAATACATCTTTTTTTATTTCCTAAAGAAATTTTAGTCGTCCAACACTCCGCCTTCACTCGGAAATTAATTGAATAACCTTATCTTGATCATATAGGAGCATTAACTACCTCAAATAAGTACCTAAGTCAAAATATCGAGGAATCAAAATACTTTTTTAAAATATTATTCTTAAATTCCGCACGTAAATCTGGATCGATATCGTGTATGATCTTACCAGTGCGGATTACACTTTGACAAAAAGTTATTGGAGCATTGTTTAATAACCGTGCATTACCATTATACTTCATTAGACCTTCAATATCACTTTCTAAATCCATTTCAAAAAGGAAAAGATTTGGCACTTTCTCATAGACTAAAATGCAAAGATCAATATCAGAAAAAGATCCCTCAAAATCAAATGAACCAAATAAGTAAGCAGCGTGAATATCCTTTTGTTTTATTAGATGATTCGAAATGACTTCTATAATGGTTCTTTTTGTGTTTTACCTGCTAGATATTTTATTTTGTTTGGGTTTGAATTTGAACTCAAATATTGACAGATAAATCTAAATATCCATAAGCTAGTGACAAAGAATTCAACGTTTAGATCTCCGGAATAATTTAAAGCTATTGGTCATCTCTTTCCATCGGGGAGATGCATTCGGATCTTGAGCCATTCTGTGAAAAAATTCCATAAGAAAAATGATGAATATCCCCAGAAAAAAACTCACAATAAAACCAAGCAAAACATTTAACTTCAGGTTTGGTTTAATAGGTATTTCCGGTAGTTTAGCCAAATCCAACACATTTATTGAGGGCATGTCCTTTGTTTCGTCCAGCTTAGCCTGTTCAAGCTGGGTCGTAAGCATCGAGACCACTCCGATTTTTGTCCTAACTTTCAGTAAAAGCCGGCTTTCATCAAAATTAAGCGTTGGGATACTTTTAAGAGGTATATAAAATTCAATCTTACCCTTTTCATTCTCCACGGGGACGTGTGAGTACTGTGAATAGGTTAAACGGTTGATATTATTTTGAAGAGCATTAATCTGGGCATCCAACTGTTCGATTGCAATATGAGGCCCTTTATAGAATTTTTCTTTCGCTGCTTTTTCAACCTCCAATGTCAATCTTTGAGCTTCCATCTCAGCTAATACTTCTAGGGTTGCTTCAGTCTGTTTATCTATTGAAACCGCTCGATTTTTTTCCTGAAATGATCTCATTTCTTCTTGGGCTTCAACTAGCTCTTTATTGACCGCTATAAGCCGTTCTTCAATATATTGTCTGAGTCTTTGAGCTGAGGTGATTGCATTTGAACGATTATATCTATCCAATGCTAAAATATATGAATTAACGAGATCCGTTGCCATTCTTGGATCAGAAGATTGGATTTTTAAGGCTAGAGTAGGCATGGTTTTGTCTTGAGATATCGTCACTTTTTTTGCGATTAATTCCGCAACTCTTTCGTGATTTTTTTTTGGAATACCCATAATTTGAAAATAGTTATATTGATAGAGGACCTCAAGTGCTAATTTTCGGCTTTTTAGCACTGCTTCAAATATCACTGAAGAGGCTGACGATGAGTCACCAATGCCAGCGATCCCAAATTGTGAAAGGAACGCAGCTTTCAATTCTGATCCCGCGCTCCCGGTTTCTTTTGATTCCGGCATAATGGTGGCAGAAGCCTCGAATGTCTTCTCCGATGTGAATGTAATAAATATAACAAAAGCACTAAAAATAAGACAAAAAAGGATTAGAAACTTCCGGCGTTTGTATATGGGATAGATAAGATCAATAAGATTGATTTCATCATCGGTTTGGTCTTGATAAGATGGCATGGAATGTTTTTCCATAATTTGATTATTTTGGTTGTCTTGGGGCATGGGAATCTATGTTTTAAGGTTTTAAGTTCAGGGGTCAGGGTTCAAAAAAAACTCAAAGGTTGAAGGTGAAAGGTCAAAGCTGAAAGCATAGTAATTGCCGAACATTTAATAAAATTATGATATTGACAAGATATCCTTTCAGCTTTTGGCTTTTAGCTTTGAGCCTTGGTTATCCGAAATTAAAACTATTCCTGTTATGGCAGTGGGCTCAAGGCCGAAATTTTTATTGATCCATAGAGTCTGATCACTATCCTCGGTCATAAAAACGCCCTTTGACCCGGCGGCATATACAACATCATTGCCATCTGACATTCCAGCGATTTTGATATCAAAGACCTTTAGGTCCTTTGGGAGTCCTTCAACCATCTTTTGCCAGTTTTCTCCACTGTTGATGGAGCGGTAAATACCATCGGAGGTGCCCAGATAGATCCTTTCCGGATGATTGGTATTGATGGTTATTTCATATATGAGAGTTTCTTCGGGAAGTCCTTTATCAGAAGGTACCCATGTTTTTCCCTGATCAATGCTTTTATATAGACAAGGAATCTTCTCAAGGAAACCTTTTTCTTCCCCATATTTTCCCGAGCCGGCGAATAATACCTTTCCGCCAAGATCGGAATCCATCGAATAAATATTCTTGTTTCTGATGCCTTGCGAAGAGATTGTCCACTGATTTGCCGGTTTATCCCATTTAAACAGATCATTCTCCGTGCCGACAAATAGAAGACCATTACGGCTAAAAAGGATATTTATACTGTGGTAATAAAGACCTTTATTTTCAATCTTCCAATCTTTCAATGGTTCAGAAGAGTGATATACCCCCTTATCGTTTATACCGATCCACATTTCATAAGTGGATGGATTGGGTTGAGAATCCAGAAAAGCGATTGATCGAACGTTATCATGGTCGAACTGTTCTATTGGAGCGAATGTTTCAGTCTTTAGATCGAGTGTGAATAATCCTGCGCCTGTTGTCGCGATATAAAGAGTATCTTTCTGCAAAGGATCCTGATAAATCTGTTTATAATATGCGTGAATATCTTGTTGCTCCACACTGATCGGGAACCAACTGATGCCGCCATTATTTGTCTTATAGATTCCTTTCCCAAAGGTGGCCGCACAGCAGGTTATGGCATAATCCTTCGGGAGAGCCAATTTTTCTCTCTGACATGATATGGAGAAAAAAAATAGAAGAACAAGACAGAGACCGATTGATATATGGAAACGCACCGCTAAATGATGAATCATAATACTTTTCTCTTATAATAACCCCAACGTGGTATGAAGAACACCGGCTGTAATGGCGATCTGGTATAGGACCTCAGAAATATTTTGTGTTAGCCGTAACCAGGCGAACCTAACAATCTTTCGGGGCACGATGATGGTGTCCCCGGGATCTAATTTGATGGAGTTGAATCCTCCAAAATCCCAGCGGTGTTCCTCATCGTCCCAACTGGCAAGACCCAAAAATCCTTCCTGCTTCTTGCTGATCACGCTGCCATTTGCCTTTACGATATAGATCTGGTTTTTATCGGCATTGTCGGTGATGCCGCCGACCAACCCCAGATAATATCCCACCCTTTTTTCCTTTTCCACCAATAAAGAAGTTGGATTATAAACCTCACCAAGGATGTTGACAAAATCCGGCCGCTTGTTCACGATCAGATAATCTCCGGGTCTTAACTCCAAGTTTGAATCAGAGGATGGATCAATCAGAATCTCATTAATATTAATAACCATACGCCCTGTGGGTTCAGCCTCTTTTAATTTTTTAATCAGTTCCTGTTTTGAGGACAAGGTCTGTTGGACAATGGATGCCTGGCTAGCATCCAGAGCGGTTTCCGCGGATAGAGCGCTGACGGTCAGAATCTCTTGTTCCAACTTGCTGATATATTCCAATAACCTTTCTTTTTGTATTTCTTTGACGGATTCACGTAGGAAGACGGCTCCATAAGGATATGCTTCTCTGGTAAGCCCGCCTGCCCTCTGAACAACGGACAGCAACCGCTCCCCTTCAGAAAAAGCATATTCGCCCGGGAAAAAGAATTCACCCTCTAGTATGACCTTGCGATTTAGGCTTTGTCCATATTTCGGGATCTCTCTGATATGAATAAGGTCGTTTCTCTGCAACTCGAGATTATCGGTCGGTAATCCTGCCAATGCATTTTTGGGTGAAAACTCGAGTTTGATTAGGTCCGCCCCTTCCTTGCCGGGCACTATTCTCGTTAAATCGGCCTTTTCCAAGTAAGCATTCTGGGTTAGATTGCCTGCCTGAAATAAAAGATCCTTTACGGTCATACCCTTAAAGAGACGATATATACCTGGATTGCGAACGGAACCTTTAATGGTTATTTCCGGTATTTCCCGTTTCTCCCAAGCACTATATATCGTTACGCGATCTTGATCCTGAAGGAGGAGGTTTTGATCTCTATCGCCTTCTAAAAGGGCTCCCAGATTGAACTCAATCACTTCCGGATGAAGATCAGGAGGGATCAATCGAGTGATCTCCGCTTGAGGAAGGAAAGGTTCGGGTAATAGGGAGTCATAAGAAGGAATAATATCCATTAACCGCATGCCTTCTTTTAGTTCATACTCCCTCGGGTACTTCACATGGCCCTCCAGATAGACGACTTTATTGATTCGCTTATAAACAGGATAAATCTTGATAACATCACCATCCTGCAGAGGCATGTTTAAAAAATCATTTGCTTGATCATTTGATGGGTCCAGATTGAAACTATTAACCACCCTGGTTTGGTTTCCCATAACTCGTTCAATAACCACATTCTGAAGGTGCCCGATGGGCAAAACACCACCGGCCAACTCAATAATCTCCCCAATCGATTGCGTGCCTTTCATCTCATATATAGCCGGCCGTTTGACGCAACCGGCTATGCCCACAACCGGGCCGATGATGGGTATGAATATCGTGGACCCCTGTTTCAGAAAAACATCGCTTTCTTTAGTACCTTTGATAAAAAATTCATATAGATCTATGGACTTGATGAGTTTTCCGTCTTGAAAAACCCTGATATCCCTAAGGGTTCCGTTCTTGTTCGGCCCTCCTGAAGCAAAAATGGCGGAAATGGCCGTGGATAAAGAACTCAAGGAATAGGTCCCCGGATGGTCAAGCTCGCCAATGACAAAGACCTCCACGGTACGCAATGCCCCCATGGTGATGCTCATCTGGAAATCCGGGTAATACTCATTAAATCTGTTAAATAGATATGTCTTGAGGTCCGAGAAGGTCAGGCCATTGACCGAAAGCGTACCCAGGCGAGGGATGGTTATACTGCCATCTCTTCGAACTGTGACATTATACGTCTCTTCAGTCCTCCCCCAAAGATGGATCGTAAAGGTATCTTCCGGTCCTATAATATACCCCGGACCTACGGGGATGATGGTTTCAGGAAAATAGCTGGCTGATGTGCGCGAGAAATAATCATACCCGAATTGGCGTAATTCTCGGGATATATCCGAAGGGAACTGTCCGGAGAGGAGTCTTTCAATATTAGAAACGGACGGATCTTCTTCCATTGAGGTCTGGGAGAATCCATTGGACGGTGTTTCTTGCGTTGTCGTAGACACTTCTAAGTCCGGATATTCTTCCACCCATTTTGCCTGTTCATCTTCACTCAGGCTGTTAATCAGTCTTGATTTCTCTTGATCACTCAGATTACTTAAAATCATCTTTTTGTCGACATCATCCAGGATGGCAAACAGATTACGCTGATCCGAGTCATTCAGGGAGTTGAAGATCTTGCGTTTATCAATATCACTGAGGCCTTTAAACAGATTGCGTTTTTCCGTATTGCTCAGGATCTTGAAAAGATTCTGCCGGTCAAATTCACTAAGGTTTTCAAAGATCCTGACCTTCTCCTCAGAGCTGAGACTCTCTAATAACTCCCGCTTTTGAGTATCACTTAAAAACCGGTAATATTTTTGTACTTCGACGCTGCTGCCGGCTCCTCCGAGAAGATTTGTTTTCAACTTGTCTATGGATGTGGTGCTATCTTCCTGGGCTGATGCTTTCAGTAGGGGATAAAAAAGCATGAATGACAGTATGATGACAAAGATGGAAATTCTGTATTTCAAACAATTCATACCAAAACCTTTCCATTATCAAATTACTAACCAGAAACTCCCTTTCCCTTGCTGGAGGATCTAGTGGAGAGAAGCCGCGGCCGGATTATATTGGCATTTTTTGTGCTCCCCCCTATCGAGTATGGGACAGGCCCGAACCCTCTCCCAACCCGGGGGGAGGGAATTGAACTATTTCTGGAGGGTCACTATCGAACAAAAAACAATGTATTTCCAATGCGAGAACTGATAAGCAACCATATCCTCTCTAACAGACAATTGCCCCCCTGACAAGAAAATTTCTTGTGTATTCATGATCCCATGTGGAATGAGATACTGTCTATTCATGAGTGGTTGTTTTGTCCAATCTCAGTGTCACGCTTCGGATAGCAATCCTCAAAATATTACGATGTATCCCTGTGGTTACAATCTTCGCGTTCCTTGATCTTGGACAAGATCGCGCATGACTTTAGATTTTTGGTAACCGTTTAGCCCTTTAAAAAATCTGGAACCCCAAAATATTATTGATGCGATTCAGAGTAGGGTGGGGTTTTATACCCCACCGAAAGTCACGGTCGGGAATAAATCCCGACCCTACGGAAAAAATTCTTTCTTCCATAGGCTTTTCCGCCTGAAAATTTTTACCATTTGGAAAAGGCTAAACGATTACGATTTTTGAAAAACCTTGGTCAAAATCATGAATCAAAAAATCAATAAAAATTTTCAAGGAGTTGGCAATTGATGGGATAGCGGTTCGTCAGGCAGGATCGAATCTATACCTGCTTCCATACTTGCGACAGCCGCAATAACGGCAATGGCTTCTTTGCTGAGACCGCTTGAGATCTCCACGATATCCGGACTCACAAACGCAGGGCCCAAACTTGACTCAACAGAGATTTCGTGAATGTCCAAATCTATTCTGATTTCATGATCAGCTTTCTCAAAGGACGAGGTGGGTAAAAAAGACAAAAAGACTAAAGACAAGATCAAGAGACAAATAATATCCTTTCTTTCCAGGAAACACCTTAATATTTTCATTACATTACTCTCCGGATATGTATTTCCCCCCTTTCCCCCAAAACGACATTATTTTATCATTTCCAGTATTTAAGTCAAGGCCCTTCTTGATATTTGTGAACATATTTTTTGCCATTACGAATAAAAAGGTGTAGAGTCGTAGCCATGTCAAAAAAGACAAAATACGTTTATGTCTGCCAAAATTGCGGCCATCAATCCCCAAAATGGGTCGGACGATGCCCGGATTGTGATCAATGGAATTCCTTTGTGGAAGAGATACCCGAGGACAAGAACAACTCTTTTGTTACCGCTACAATGGGACACCCGCAATCCATTGATTCCATATCACTGGACCCGCAACACAGACAGTATACCCACATCAAGGAATTTGACAGAACCTTGGGTGGCGGCCTGGTTCCGGGATCACTTCTATTGTTAGGAGGAGATCCGGGAATCGGGAAATCCACGCTGGTCCTGCAGGTGGCAGGCAAACTCTCAGAGAATGGGCTCAAAACCCTCTATTTATCAGGGGAAGAATCACCGCAACAGATACGACTCAGGGCGGAAAGGCTCTCCATTCATACCGAACACATCTATGTGATAACTGGCAGCTGTATCGAACACCTTTTTGAAAGGATGGCGGGATTAAGCCCCGATCTTCTGGTGGTGGATTCCATTCAGACCGTTCACACGGAAACGCTTCCGTCAGCTCCGGGAAGTGTCGGACAATTAAGGGAAGTCTCAGCGAGGCTCCTCAGATGGGCGAAGGAGACCGGGGTCCCGACCTTTTTGATCGGCCACGTAACCAAAGATGGTGCCATTGCAGGACCAAAAGTATTGGAGCATTTGGTCGATACAGTGCTTTATTTTGAGGGTGACAGGGATCACATGTTTCGCATTATCAGGGCAGTCAAGAACCGATATGGTTCGACCAATGAGATCGGTATTTTCGAGATGAAGGAGACCGGTCTTGAAGAAGTCGGAAATCCCTCCCGCATCTTTCTGGAGGAGCGTCCGAATCTGGCCTCCGGTTCCGTTGTTATCCCCTGTCTGGAAGGCACCAGACCGGTATTAGTGGAGATACAGGCCCTGGTTGGACCCAGCCCTTTCGGCATGCCTCGTCGAACAAGCATAGGCGTGGACCATAATCGCATATCCCTCCTGGTGGCTGTCTTAGGTAAACGGATGGGACTGGAAATGGGGGACCAGGATATCTTCGTCAATGTCGTGGGCGGCCTGAAGGTGGATGAACCGGCCGCGGATCTGGGTATTATATCGGCCATGATATCCAGTTTCCTGGACAAGCCTGTGAACAAGGACATGGTCTTATTCGGAGAGATTGGCCTAACCGGTGAGATAAGGGGTGTGAGTCAACCGGAAATCAGGATCAAGGAGGCCAAAAAAATGGGATTCTCCCACTGTCTGCTCTCCAAAAGTCAATTAACCAATCTTAAAACCTTCCAAGGGATGAAACTGATCGGCGTGGAGTCGATAACGGGTCTTATGGATGTGCTGTTCGAATAAAAGATGAGCACCCCATCCCGTCAAGGCGTGAAACATCCAACGTGGTTTGAGAATGAGGCAGTCGCCCAGCTCCATAGTTGAAGATCTTATAAAAAGTCGGAAAATACACATTTTTGTCATTCCGGCGAAGGCAGGAATCCAGTCTTTTCAGATAGTTACATGGACTCTGGACCCAGGCCGCAGTCTATCCCGTACTGGATGCGGGACCGGGGTGACGCCTTTTTACGAGTATGTCATAGTTGGCATTTCTATAATCTTGATCTTGATATGGGCTTTCGTCAATCACCTTACCTCAATCGGTCGGGGTATGAAAAGAACAATACTATTTTTGTCCCCCTCACCCTAACCGTTCAGCTGAGCTCACACCGAAGCCCTCTCCCTTATGGAGAGGGAACTAGCGGAAACCCCATCGCAAGCAGCGGGGTTTTAAAAATCGTATCATTTTAGATTTTTGAAAAACCTGCGCGAACCTATGGATTCCGCGATCAAGTCGCGGAATGACCAGCCTAATTTTTTGGTTATGCGACTGTAAATGATTATCTCTGGTCTTTGCACAGTCATTCCGCGACTTGATCGCGGAATGACCAGCCTAATTTTT
>JAFGGA010000015.1 GCA_016930835.1 Deltaproteobacteria bacterium | reverse complement strand
TGTCAAAGAACTGTGGGTGAATATCCATTATCCGACTACGGTTCGATAGACTTTGTGAAACGCCCCTTGCGGACCCGCATGAGGGGTATTGTGGGGGCTGGGGGAGAGAAACCCCCGGCTACCCGATTGGCCTATCCAAGTGATTTTCTGGCTGATTTAACTTCGTAAAGGGCTTGGTCTTCACAAACTTGCACTTGACCTGATCGATCTGCTATCATTTTTTCGAATATTAATTCCGTATTGACAAAGAGATTGCTGCTCTCTTTTTTTAAATATCGCGCGGCCATACGACAATATTCAGGTTCAATATCGATTCCTATACTGTTCCTTCCAAATCTTAATGCCGCTACCATTGTTGTGCCGGTACCGCAAAAAGGATCAAGAACTGTGTCTCCATGAAATGAAAACATTCTAACAAGACGAGAGGCAAGCTCAAGAGGAAAGGGGGCTGGGTGGTTTTTGGTAGAGGCTCCTGTAATATTCCAAATCTGTTGAAACCAAGTATTAAAATTTTCTTTATCTATTTTACTTAATTTCCTTTGTTCATCAGTTGGTTTACGATAACCGCCGGGCTTCCTTTGCATTAGGATAAATTCCATATCATTCTTTATGATTGCATTTGGTTCATATGGTTTTCCCAAGAATTTTGATCCGTTTTCCACTTCGAATCTTGCATTTGCGATTTTATGCCAAATAATGGGATTGAGATTATCAAAACCAATTTTACGACATAAAACGCAGATATCCGCGTGTAATGGAAAAACAAGATGCCGTCCAAATCTCTTCCTTGAAACACATACATCTCCAACAACACAGACCAACCTGCCACCTGGAACAAATATCCTAAAAACCTCCTTCCATACTTTTTCAAGCGCCCTTAAGAAGGTCTCATAGTCTTGGAAATGTCCCAATTGGTCTGGATTTTCATTATAACGTTTTAAATTCCAATATGGTGGTGAGGTAACAATGAGATGTATGGATTCATCTTCTAAAAACGACAGATCCCTTGCATCCCCGTTAATTAGCCTCTGATAAGTTTTATGTTTGTCGCTTTTCATGCAAAGGCTCCAATATGAGATACAAGTGATTTAAGAAAAATTGTAAATGAAAGATCGTTAGCAGGTTCCCGATACGCACCATTAAGACCTGTCTCGCTCTCCGAGGTTATGAATGATGCCGAAGTATAATGACGCTCCAGAACGAGTTTTCGGCAAAAAATCTCATATCTTTTCATGTATGACGCTCCAACGAATTCCGGAAACACTTTGAAATGTGGCTCTTTAACCCTCACTGGGCGAATTGAAGCATCACAATCCTCAAGCATGAAGAAATACCCCAGGAAAGGCTGAACTCCAGCGTTGAACGCTCCCTCCCGATAAGCCGTCCAGAGGTCAAGAGCGCTGCCCATAGCTTCTTCAGTCCGGTTATTGAAGTTGTTGCCAAAAGAGGGGCCAACCCGCGACTTTGCTTCAATTGCTGCAACCAAATGTCCGTTCTTAATTACAAGCAAATCCCATTCCTTGGTGGGTCGAAAAAACCAGGCAATTCGAGACGTTTTTTTTTGAAAACATATTTCTCGTCAAGCCCGGCATCGACCACTATTTCCGTGAAGAGGCGGATAAAGCCATCCATTTGAGCACCGCCGGTCACCGCACTCCGCAACCCGGCATCAGAAACTCCTTTATTTTTTTGTCTTTCCACTTGGGATTGACGAGTCTGCCAGTAATGGGCAACTGCCTCCGAAACGTGATCTTCCAAATTAGCGATTATCTCTGTCATGGCTCCATCCGGTTAAGATTAAATTTTCAAGCCGCGAAAATGATTATTTTTACAGGACACTCACTTCCAGTAGACCTTGGTATTATTCATGGTGATACCGTGCAATAATTCTGGTCTTCCAAAGATCGGGCAAGACTACACTCAAATCCTTCCATTAGTTCAATCACAAAAGACGCATGCTCTTGAAAATGTGAGTAGCCCAACAAGTGAGGTCTTGACCCGTGAGCGATATGATTCCGTAAATGGACTAATGCATTCAAATGTCGCTTCAACGGTAACATTGGCGATATATCCAAACATAAATGAGCGGCAATGTCTTCGAGAACATCAAAATTCAAATTGGACCTAGTATTTATTGCACGCTCGCTCTCCTCAAATTTAACTGGATTTTGCAGGCATCTTAGAGCGAGCTCAGCGACAGCTTTCTTTCTGGCAAAGTTGAGACCACCGGTAAGGGGTTTAAGCGTAGATGTCCACAAATATCCGACCAAATCCGATCGTAGATCCCCAATCTTTATACCGCAAGACTCAATATACTCAAGGTATAGCTGGCATGTTTCTCGGACATAACCCTCCCAGTGTGCATATAACATTGGGATTGCCATATGAACTGCTGTAAGCTTCCGGGGGAGTGGAATGGTTCGATCCTTGTCTCCTTTGCCATAGACCGTAAGAATTTTGTCCTCGAAATTGAAATTTTGCACTCGAAGACCGATGCACTTAAAAAGGCGGAGACCGCAACCATAGAGAAGGCCGACCACGGTATTAAATGGATATTCGAGATGACTCAATATGATATCAATTTCCTGCCGGGAAAGAAAAAGGGGTATATATTTCGATTTTTCCAGACAGCGCCATTCATTAAAACGCTTTCCCCTAATAGCTTCCGAAGGCGGGCGATTTTTCACTTGCTGTGATTCGAAAAATAGAGAAACAGAATGTGCGGCCTGAGTGCATTGTTGAGGGGTTTGTTTTTTGGATTTCAACTTTTCGATGAATAAGCGGATCCGCTCTGATTTATCCTCAGGAAGAGGGTGTTTTTCACAAAAATCGAGAAAATATCGAAGCCATTTTCTATAATGAACATGGAAAGACTCAGGGATTGCCTTTTGTCTGAGGACATTGTTGAATTGGACTGAAATATATTCAGGAATTGTTAGCATGTCCTTCACGATTTCGGGATCGAAAATTGACATACTCGTAAAAAGTCGTCACCCCTGTCCCGTATCAAGTACGGGGTAGACTGCGGCCGGGGTCCAGAGCCCATGTAACTATCTGAAAAGACTGGATTCCGGCCTTCGTCGGAATGACAAAAATACGTATTTTCCGGCTTTTTACGAGACCATCAAAATTAAGGCTAAAAAGATTATTATTAATCGTCTCATAATAGTATTCACGGTTCGTCATGTTGAAAAACTACTGAATTACGGCCTTCGCCTGTCTGCATGCTGACACGGGCAGGCAGGCCGGAATGACGACGGTGCGGACAATTATGAGACAGGTGATGACATCTGTTGTCCATTCCCGATGACTATCGCAATCAACCAATATAAATAGACATACAACAATGAATTATTTGTCAAATGTTGAAACTGTTTTAAATCCCCTCTAGCCCTCCTTTTAAAAGGGGGGTTGGGGGATTTATCCACCTCGGGCGGGTTTCCGCAATATGATCTGTTCCTTATTATTGACTGCTTTCTAAAGACGTTCATTATAGGCAATCCAGGATGGATGCCCCTGGAGCCTTGCATCACGTTGTTGCCCTCGGAATCATTTTGGTTAAATGTGAAAATATTGAGAACCCAATTATATTCCCTCTTACTTTGTGGAAAAATGCGAATACGATGTTGTAGAATGCAGCATGATGTAACCCATGGATAATGTGGCTGAAAATTTATTTTTTTCTATGTCACGAAGCATGTTGTCGCATATCGCATCACTTATGAAATCAAACGAGCTTTTCTAAAAGCATTCCATAATAATATGTCAAATCAGAAAAATTTTACATATCAATAAGTTAACCGCTATTGGAGGCAGCTCACCTCTATCGGCACGGCCCTTGCTCTACCAACCATTGAACTTCGGAAATTTCGTTTGTTCAAAAACGGTTTCAGGGAAAAGGGAATCTTCTTACAGGTCCAAAACCCATGAGCCGACGTCACTCATAGCAGCCCCATCATAGTGACGAATAGAATTGAGGAAAGGTACAAAATCCTCTCCCCCCAGCCCTTTCCCGCATGGGCAGGGAGAGATGAGTGGTTGGACATAAAGCAACCTTTAAACAAGGAGCAAAAATATGGAAAGGAAAGAGAGATTAAGAAGTCATATTGGATATGGGTCCTCCTATCGAAAGGGAGAGCGTGAGGATCTGGGCAGTCAGTCGGAGATTGGGGCGGTTATGGGTGGTCAAATCTGGATGGTCAAACCGGATAAAGATGTCCATGCGGCTAATCCCTGTATCTGGATGCAAAGCGGGGTAGTGAACTTTAAAAGCTGTAATCATTTTTATGATTGTAACACCTGCAAATACGATCTCGGAATGCGGAGGAGGGTCGATCAAGGATTACAGATCAGCTGGCAGGATGCCATGAGAAAGCGGCCGAGCCTGCAGAGAAGCTGTCGTCATAGCCTCACAAAACGCATATCCATGCGAGCGTGCGCTTATGATTACCAATGCGCAACTTGTGATTTTGATCAGCTATTTGAAGATGTTTGGGCACCGAGAACCGGGATGAAACCTTTAGAAGTCCAGAATGTGAAGGGGTTCAATGTCCCCATGGGCTACTATGCCCATAACGGCCATACATGGGTGCGGGTTGAAAGCGGTGGAAATATGCGAATCGGGCTCGATGACTTTATCCTCAAACTTCTCGGGAAAGCGGACAAATTCGATCTTCCTCTTGTGGGTAAGGTGCTGGATCATGGAAAGGCAGGTTGGGGGCTTAAACGGCAAGGCAATCCCGCGGATATTCTTTCACCCATTGATGGTGTGATTGTTGATGTCAACTTTCAGGCCAGGGAAAATCCGGCATTGGCCAATGAAGACCCGTATGGGAAAGGGTGGTTATTCATGGTTCGGACGCCTGATATCAAAGCGGAAGCCGAGAGACTTATGGTTGATACGGACACGCTTGAATGGATGACACAAGAAGTCACGCGACTTGAAATAATGATTGAAAAAACAGCCGGACCTTTGGCCGCTGACGGCGGATATTTGAGCAATGACATCTACGGTAATCTCCCTGGCTTGGGCTGGAGTAATTTGACCAAGAACTTTTTGGGCGTTTAAAACTTTATAAAATGGTTTATCCCTATGAAACCAATAAACTCGCAGGCCCGATCCAAAGGCACCTTTCCTAAATGTATTTGGATGCAGGCCGATGTGGTGAGCAGAAAGAATTGCAGGATAGACTATCATTGTATAGGGTGTCGTTTTGATCAAATCATGAAAACTGTTGCCCGCGAAAATGCCGCGTTAAAGGAGTCCGGACGAAGACCTGACGGGAGAAAAGCAAAGATTGTTTCTTGGAAAGACAAATTGAGATCGCTTCCTTTGGCAAAACGGCCGTGCATCCATCACCTGAAAGGGCGTATTGAATTCAGGACATGCACCCATGAATATCATTGCGGAAGTTGTGAATTTGATCAATATTTTCATGACCAATTCTTCGTCCATGCCGTGATCAATCCGGTTTATGTACTGAATATAAAGGGTTTTCAGATTCCTCAAGGATATTATTTCCACCGTGGTCATACTTGGGTTAGGATGGAAGAGGGTAATTTGGTCAAGGTCGGTCTTGATGATTTCGTTTTACGGCTCTTGGGGCCGCTTGATAGGATCAAGACCCCTCTCATGGGCAAAGAGGTCAAGCAGGGCAGGGCGGAAATATACATTTCCCGCGGGAATCATCAGGTAAGGATGCTTTCACCGGTTAGCGGCGTGGTGACAGCCATTAACACAAAATTGCGGGATGCAGGGCGATTGGCCAATCAGCACCCCTATACGAAAGGATGGGTGATGGCTGTTCAAGCGGACCGATTGCGACAAGACCTTAAACATCTGATGATCAAACAGGAAACCGCTTCCTTTATTGAGCAACAAGTAGAAAAGCTCCACCAGATCATTGAAGATTCCGTAGGCCCCTTGAGCGCGGATGGGGGGTATTTTGGAGATGATATCTTTGGCAGCCTGCCAGGTGTTGAATGGGAAAAGCTCGTAAACACCTTCTTATGCGTTTAGGGCAAGGACTCATACAAGAGACCCCGGCCCTTTGCCGCAAGATTGCATTCAAAACCACCTCTGGCGGTTCGCTTGACCAGGGCGCGCGGTGTACAGGGCCTGGACCACACACCCTGCGGGGTCATCTGGATTATATCTCTTCCCATCTAGCCCTCCTGACCGAGACCCGGGATCATATGGAAGCGGCGCGTGTCTTCCTGGAAAAAGAGAGCCGGATTTTCAGGGAAAATGATGATGACCGGTCCAAGGGTCATTGTTTTTTGCCGATCACGGCATCTACCAATGCCTGCATGACAACAGTGGCCTTTCCATCCAGAAATATATCCGTAATCGTATGGGTATACCGGGATGGAGTCACATTGATTTCCACTATTTTCTTGTTGTTCCTTTTGGCTTCATAAGGGATGAGTGATGCCGGCATTATCTCCCCCGTGGTTCCGATCAAGATAAATACATCAGCCTTTAAGGCCTCATCATGAGAATTGGTATTGGCGGGTTCGGGAATGGCTTCACCAAAAAAGACAAAATCCGGTTTAAGCACTGCATTGCAATTTGGACATCGTGGAGGCAAGGTGTTAAGGTCAATCTTCTTGATAGGATAATATCTCGAACATTGCTGACAAATCAGGTTCCGCGAATTGCCGTGAAATTCATAGACTTTTTTACTGCCTGCTTCCTGGTGTAGGTTATCGATATTTTGGGTAATAATTGATTGCAGATATCCTGATTGTTCCAGTGCGGCCAGAGCAAAATGGGCCTCATTAGGGACGGCCTTTCCGAAGAAATCATAAAAGATCTCTTTAATCAATTGCCACGATTCCTTCGGGTGCTGAAGGAAATAATGGATATCCAGGAAACCGGGATCGTATTTGCTCCATAACCCATTTTCCCCTCTGAAAGGGGGTATCCCGCTTTCCACGGATACCCCCGCTCCTGTAAACGCGACGATTCGTGAGGAATTTTTGATCAGTTCCGCTGTCTTACGGAGTTTCTCTTCTAAATTTTCCATCTATCATCATATCCCATTCATCATGCCTTTTTTCTCCATTGCCTTCTTTCCCCATTGAGATATGCTCATTAGATCATAGGGATCATGAAGTCTTGAGCTTCTGCATCAGTTTTCGGAAACCATCTCCGATGGGGTCCCTCCCAACAGCGGGTGAATAAGGACTTTCGATCAATGCTAGCCTATTCAGGGGGATTTTTTCAGCTATAGCCAGAGCTAACTCATTGATTATACCTCTTATTATTTCCCCAGATATAATCTGCGCCCCTATCAATGTCCCGGTCAGGCGATTGGCGATAAGCTTATGATGTAGGATGTTTTTTCCCAAATGGGGGC
This sequence comes from Deltaproteobacteria bacterium, assembly GCA_016930835.1. Classification (GTDB taxonomy): domain Bacteria; phylum Desulfobacterota; class DSM-4660; order Desulfatiglandales; family HGW-15; genus JAFGGA01. The sequence continues at coordinate 33,062 of JAFGGA010000015.1, read as the reverse complement.
GCGTGGTAGGACTACTTAGGGTGGAAGTGATGATGTCCATTCCTTTTTCACGGGCCAGTTTTTCGGTAAAACCCACCGCCCCTATTTGATTGCCGAAGATTTCAATGACAAAGCTCATTAAAGTACCCTCATAGGGGGTGGAATTACCTTTCATCAGGTTTTCTCCGGCCACCATGCCTGTCCTGCTGGCGGTAGTTACCATGAGACGGCGCGTCTTTGATCTGGTGATCATGTCCCAGTTTTCCAGACAATCACCGGCAGCGTATATATCAGGGTCATTGGTCTGTAAATATTCGTTGACCAGTATTCCTCCGGTTTCCCCAATCTTGATTCCCGCCTTTTTTGCCATCTCCACGTTGGGTCTGGCCCCAGTGGTCAGGAATACGATTTCTACTTTCAGTTCCCTGTTGGGGAGGCTGATTTGTTTCATTCCTGATTTTGTTTCAATGCCACGTATATCCGCGGACAGGATCAATTCGATACCTTTATCCTGCATTACCTGCTCGACCTTGGAGGCCATATCCTTATCCAGGCCCGCTGGCAAAATATTTTCCTGTATATCCAGAAGATAGACCTCGTGATATCCTCTGGCAATGAGGGCCAGGGTTATCTCAATCCCTATGGCACCCGCTCCGATAACAGCGGCCGTGGAATATTTGGGAATGATTTTGTCCAAGGCCCTTCCATCCGCGATATTCGTGCTCATGGTAAATTCGTTTTGACCGTCCAGACCGGGAATTGGGGGGATAGAAGGGATAGCGCCCGGGCACAAAAGTAATTTGTCATAAGAGTAGCTTTGGTCGTTGGCTATAATACGTTTTTCCTTTCTTATGACATCGGTAACCTTAGTATTCAGATGAACGTTTATCCCCCTGTCCTCAAAGAATTTGCCCGGATAAAAGATATCTTGCCATTGTGCAATTCCTTTCAGCACAAAGGGTGGTTCACAGGGGGCGTACCCGATCTCGTCCTGTGTGCTGAAGATATCTATTCGTGCTTTTTTGTCCAGATGACGGATGTATTCCGAGGCGTTTCTACCGGCAGCCCCGGCACCGATGATACAAATGTTCATGGCCATTTCTCCTTTTGAGATTTATTTGAAAACCTTTGCCTTTTTATAATAATGGATAACTCTGTCCTGTTATGAACGTTATGCAAAAAACAACTTAAAGAAGCAAGAAGGTCGAATTGAATCTATTTTGGATACCAATGATTCATAATAGATGGTTCTTACAGCAACTCGAAAAAGGCTTCTAATGTAAGGTCATGTAGTCCTTGTTTCAGTGCCTCATCACTGATGGGTTGGTCATTTAGGGATTGAATGGAACCAGGATGGATCAATTTTCCAAGGCTATTTTCATCCTTTTTCTCCAACCACTCTTTCACCCTGGTGACCGGTTCTTCGACCTCACTGATATCCTGGAGTAGGGCCTGCGCGATTTGTTTTGGGCTTCCGGCGGCCAGGTTCGGAGCGGAGAAGAAGCGATCCAGAATAACGGGCAACGGCGTGAAAGAGTCTAGTTCCAAGAGCATGACCAGTTTTTCTTTATAGGCTTGTTCATAAAGATCCCCGGTCATCTCCCCATTTAAAGAGCCTGATGGAATGAGCACACCGTATTTCATACAGAGAGATCGGTCACACCGGACAGGTGGAGGTAACCACACATCAAACGCAATGGGTTGGTCCATCTTGCTCGGTTGGACTTGTTCTTCCGGAACTGCATGGATACTCGAAGGCTCTTCCAAAATAGAATGGATATTGGAAGGCACGGGATGACCATGGTGAAGGATCAGTATCCTATCCCCGGGACTCAGCGCATGAAAAGTTCCGTCATGGGTTGTGTAACCCACTTCATGGTGCCCGCATGCGGGGCATTGTCTGGTAGTGATGGTTCCAATGGGGTTGTTTTGGTCCATTTGATTTTCTCTCCCTCCCCTAACCCCTCCCGCCAGGGGAGGGGAATGATTAAGGTTGACCCCCTTCCCGCTAGGGGGGAGGGGATGATTGACGTTGCCCCCTCCAGACAGGGGGAGGGGAATGATTAAGGTTGACCCCCTTCCCGCTAGGGGGGAGGGGATGATTGACGTTGCCTCCTCCAGATAGGGGAAGGGGATGATTGATGTTGCCCCCTCCAGACAGGGGCATGAGCGCTAACTTAAAAAGGAAAGGAAGTTGATTTTGTGCTACGTCATTCCGGCGAAGGCCGGAATCCATCTGTTTTTCACCTTTTGGCCCTGCCTTCCCTTGAGGTAAAAGCTTTAGTTAGCGCTTATGTCCGCTAGGGGAGGGGAATAAAGCTGAATTACCCCCTCCTCCCAAGGGAGGGAATGATTGAGGTTGACCCCCTTCGCCAGAGGTTGTGTCATCATTGTCATTCTGGACAAGCCCCATGAAATGGGGCGCGAACCGGAATCCAGAAATATTTAAGAATGCTAAGTAGTTCTGGATTCCGGACCTTCCGCCCTCCGTAGTCACGCCCAGGCGTGACGGAGGACGGGCGCTTCGCGCCTTTGTATGGCGGTTAAGTATTATGACACAAACTCCCAAAAGAGGGGGGCTCTTTGATATGCTTAACAATTCATTGGCCGAAAATCAAGAAATTCGATGGGCAGACATTACATATATGAAAGGTTTTGGTCTGAATGTTGACATGGGTTCATTACCCCTTAATTTGAATGGAAAGAGGGGAAATAAATATTCACGGAGGATAATCGCGATGCAGGATAAAGAATATATCTGCCCCCATTGCAATGGGGTTTTAAAACAATGGTCTCCGCCACCCCATGGAGGGTGGGACCATGATCTGTTTTATTGTGATAATAATGCCTGCGATTATTTTATCAGGGGCCGGACCAAGATAAGTTCGGAATCCAAAACGAATTTTGCATATCGGTTTTGTTATAACCCGGTCAACGGCAGGGATTTCCCCCTCATCACCTGGTGCGGTGGGGATCTTTCGTTGTTAAAGGGTAGGTGTGGGGAGCCTCAAAAGACCGAAGTTCAATAAGTGCGTATACCTCGTAAACGCTTTTTTTCATCTTCCAACAAGGTTTTACAGTAGCGACAGAGCTGAGCGGACTTTCCATCCACATCATGGATGGTGCGACAATAATGCATGGCGCATGTTTTGTCCTTGCAGTGGCGGAGGTCAAAGGTATGTCCCAATTCGTGAATGGCCTCTTTGATTATGCGTTGTTCAAATTTTTTTTGTGGATTCATGGGGGGAAGGTCCTGTTCCAGCCGAAAGGTGGAAATGATGCATGCCTTTCCGCCCAATTGGGCCTCGCCATAAACATGGGTCAGGATGGGGATAAACAAATCCACATGGCAGACTGCCAGTATCTTATGGGCACGCACCGGCGCTAGATCGGCCAGTTTTTCCAGGATGGTGGTGGAATGATACTGATCCCGGTTGGGGTCGAAAGCGAATTCGATATCCGTTAATAGATCCAGCACCTCTGTGTTACACTGAAATATCTCCTGGATTCCATTTCGAATGGGATCAAGCCCCAATGCATGAAGCTTGCCGATGGGAGTGATAATGATATTATGTGGAAACAGGGTAATCAATCCGGTCTGCGAATCTGATATCGTTTGATTTTATGGTACAGCGTGGATCGGTCAATATCCAATATCACCGCACATTTAGAGATATTCCATTGATTGTTATTTAAGACCTGTGTAATATGCCCTTTTTCAATCTCTTTTAAGGATGAGCCGGTATGATAGGTTTGATCGGCTCGAAAGATGGGTAGATCCTGCGGTATAATCTCTCGTCCTTTGCTTACGACAACAGCTCGTTCAATGGCGTTTTCAAGTTCCCTCACATTGCCGGGCCACTCATAGAGCATTAGTTCATCCAATGCCTCTCGGCTGATATGATCGATGTTTTTATTGGTTTCGTGACAGAATCGTTTGAGAAAATGATCCACCAGAATGGGGATATCTTCCTTATGCTCACGAAGTGAAGACATCTTTAAGACGATCACGTTCAATCGATAATACAGGTCTTCACGGAATAGCTTTTTATGGATGGCCTCTTCGATGTTTCGATTGGTGGCGGCAATGACCCTGAAATCCGATTCGATGGGTTGCGTACCGCCGACCCGGTAAAACACCCTGTCTTCAAGGACCCTTAGGAGATCGATTTGCATTCGCATGCTGATCTCCCCAATCTCATCGAGGAAGAGGGTCCCGCCGTGAGCCAGTTCCAGGCGGCCTTTTTTGGTCTCCTTGGCATCGGTAAAGGCCCCCTTTTGATGACCGAACAGTTCGCTTTCCATGAGGTGTTCGGGGATGGCGCCACAATTCACCGTCACAAAGGGTCCGTCACACCATGGGCTATTGGAATGAATGGCCTTGGCTGCCAGACCTTTTCCCGTTCCGGTTTCACCCATGATGAGAACCGTGGATCGCATGGGAGCCACATCCTGGATAAGGTCGAATATTCCCTGCATGGACCTGGACTGTCCGATCATGCTTTCAAACCGGGTTCGTTCTTTATATTGTTCTTTGAGGTATAGGATTTCTCTGGCCCGGTCCTGATGGTCAATAATCTTTTCTATCAACACACCAAGCCCGTTGGGATCAAACGGTTTTAAGAGATAATCATACGCACCGTTTTTCATGGCCTCAATGGCAGAAGAGATGGAACCATATGCTGTAATCATCACGACCACCACATCCGGGTCGCTTTCCTTGACCTGTTTGAGGACCTCGAGGCCGCTGATACCCTCCATCTTAATATCCACCAAGAGGATATCAAAACGGGTTTCCTTGAATTTGGCGAGCGCCTCTTCTCCACTGGATGCCTTTTCCACCACATGACCATCCCGCGCAAGCCAATCGGCCAAGGATTCCCGCATGATCAACTCATCATCCACCACCAGGATCTTTGTTTCGCTCATGAAGACCTCCCCCCTCTTTTCGATTCGGATAAATCTTGTCGAATAGGAATCGAAATACTGAATGTGGTTTTTTGATTTCGCCTGGACTCCACATCAATTGTCCCGCCATGATCTTGGATGATACCATAAGCCACAGAGAGACCCAAGCCCACGCCCTTGCCTTTTTTAGTGGTAAAGAACGGTTCAAATAGATTTGGGAGATTCTCCTTGGGTATGCCGCCGCCTGTATCCGTGAATCTGACCAGTACTTTGTCATCCTTTAAGGAATGAGTGATATCGATTTTTAAAACACCACCTCCAAAGGGCTCCATGGATTCAACGGCATTGGATATGAGATTCATAAAAACCTGCTGAAGTTGATCTTCGGAACCAATAAGATCAGGGGTGTCGGGATCCATTGTTTTTTCAACCCTTATATCGTGCAATTTGAGGAGGTTGGAATTCAAGATCAGGATACGCTCCATGAGTTGATTGATGTTTACCCGTCCCAATTCCATCTTAGACTGTCTGGAAAAGGCCAACAAGTTGGAGACAATCCTGCTGGTTCTCCTGGTCTCCGTTTCCATGAGATCCAGATACTGGTTAAATTTGGCGACATCTTTTTCTTCCAAGTTACCGTCTTGAATAATCCGTTTGATAAGCATAATCAGGTTTAATATGCCTGCGATGGGATTGTTGATCTCATGAACCACCGAGGCAGCCAACTTTCCCAAAGAGGCCATTTTATCCTGGTGGAGCAATTTATTATGGGTTTCCTGAAGTTGACGGGTTCGTTCCTCCACCATCATTTCCAGGCGCCGGGTTATTTCTTCTTCTTCTTTTAGGCGGACAGTGATATCGCGACTGATCTCAATAAATTTTGAGATCTTACCGTTCTTTTCCCATATGGGATGGATGGTAACTTCGATATATCGTGGTTCCCCAGTCCTGTCGACCTGATTCAGGACGATCTGACCCGGTTTTTTATCCTGAACCACCTTGGTCAACGGGCAATTGGAGTCGCATATTTCATATTGATTTCGGCTGACCTCATGGAATACTTCGTAACATTTGCGGCCGATAAGGTTTTCACGGGTATATCCCATTTTGGATAAAAATGCCTCGTTCACATCAACAACCTCTCGCTCGGGACTAATAACCAGGATGAAGTCCTGGATGCCGTTTAGGATGGTTTCCATCTCCTTGGTTCGCTCACGAAGTTTTCGTTCTTCAACGCTGATGGCCTTCCAAAAAATATTAAAGACATGATATGATTGGATTCGAATAGAGGTCGGCTTGGTCTTTAAGATATCTTCTAATACCTCTTCATCGGGTGTGAGTATAATCAGAAGATTGATGTTATATACGGGATCGTAGAGTTCATGGTAATCGCGGACGGTGATAAGGCCGAGTTTCTTTGCCGTTAATATCCCCGGTGATTGTGGGTCGGGATCGGCAACAGCAGCCATTCGGGCGTTGACGTCACTTTGCCGATAATCCATGGTGGTTTTTTCGAGAAGATCTTTACAATATGCGCCCCCTCCAATGATTGCGATATTGATGATGGAAGAATTCGTATCCGCCATAAAAGAATCTCCTTGTGATGGCTTTAATGCGGCCTATCAGGGGGGTTGGTTCCCAGATTTTTTGCCATCCAGACCACCATGTCTCTGGCCTTTTCCAGGCTTATTTTACTGGTGTTGATGGTGGCATGATAAATACCGGGATCATTGGGTTCTCTTGGGTCGAAATTTTTTAGAAAGGCCCGCCTCCATTTTCGGCGAACTTGAATGGTCTTTTCCGCTTCGGCCCTGCTGACCTTCCAATGTTCAGTGAGAAAGGAGATGCGATCTTTCATATCCGCGACAAAGAGGATGTGGAGCACATTGGGATGGCCCTGGAGAATGAATTGACTGGCGCGACCGATGATCACCGCATTGTCCTTTTCTGCGATCTTGGGTATGATTGTTTTAAGAAAGTGGCGATATTTTTTCTCATCAAAGTCCGCTTTATCTTGCCCCACATGGCGTGCCATATCGATGGTGACCCACTTTGATGTAAATCGCATAAGCCAATCTCCGGCATCTCTATCAACGGATTTAACCCATTTAACCGATACATTCGCTTCTTTTGCGATCTCATCCAAGATGGCGGAGCTGACAAAACGGTATTTTAATCTATCCGCGATTCCCTTTCCCAGGGTCGCACCGCCTGCACCAAACTGTCGAGAAATAGTGATGATGGCCATATGGTTCCTCCTTTGTTTTTTGATTTCTGAGATTCAATATTTGACGAACCAATGATTTTTTTTTATCACGTTTCTGATGGGAGGGTTAAAAAAGGGATTGACCCTGAAAATGTTTCCGTTCATACAACCATTGACATAGCTATATCCCCGGCCTTTTTCTCATGATAAAGTATTTCCACCGATTTGAGTGCAAATTCAATGGCCGTTCCCGGGCCGCGGCTGGTGATGCAATGGCCGTCCACCACCACCCGGGATTCGATCGCTGCGGGATTGTCCAGTTGGCCCGCGAATTGAGGGTGAGCAGTGGCTGATTGGGACTGTAAAAACCCGTGATACTGTAAAACAACCACGGGTGATGCACAAATGGCCCCATAGTAACGGCCCTGTTCGATATGTTGTTTTAAAAGGGCAATCAGCACATCTGAATCACGCAGATGTTCCGCGCCGGGCATTCCACCGGGCAGGGCAATGAGATCATAGGTCTCACCTATACATTCCGTGATGAGTTTATCAGCGATGATCCTGACTCCCCTGGATGCGATAATCTGCAATTCATCTACCGAGGCAACGATCACATCGGCCCCGGCCCGTCGCAGGACGTCAATGATGCAGATCGCTTCGATTTCTTCAGTCCCGTCGGCGATGGGGACTAAAACTTTTTTGGTCATGGCAGGCTCCTTACTATTTGGTATCTATCCGTTAATTCCCCTTTTTACGCTTTTCTACACACCCCCCCGTATCAGGTACGGGAAAGGTTCTAAGCCATTCTGTTTACCCCTCCCCTAACCCCTCCCGCAAGGGGAGGGGAATATTTCGATGCGTGCCTCCCGCAAGAGTGAAATATTTCGATGCGGTTCTCCCCGTAAGGGGAGAGGGATATTCAGACGCATCCATCCCACAAGGGGAGGGGGATATTTCGATGCGTGCCTCCCGCAAGGGGAGGGGAATATGGGGCATTTCTCGATGAATACCGTACAAAGTCGTCCCCCCACCCCCGTATCAAGTACGGGGTAGACTGCAGTCGGGGTCCATAGCCCATATAACGATTTGAAAACACTGGATTCCTGTCTTCACCTGTCCGCGTGTGGACACGCACAGGCAGGCCGGAATGACAAAAACGGGTATTTTTCGATTTTTTACGAGACCATCAAGATTCCTTATCTAATTTTTTTGGGAAAGAGGTCCAAACCTCTGGAGCCCTCTTCCTGATTACTTCTTAATCACCGCAGGGACATCAAAACAATCTTGAATCGCTTCAACAGCGGCATCCGTCTGTTCGGCAGGCAAGACCCCGGTAATGGATGCAATGGTGCAGCTCAAACAAAGAAGTTCGATCTTCTTTCGATCAAGTGATCTCAAGAGTTCACTGGCAATTCCATAACGATCTCCGAAATGGGGTCCGTTCATGGAAAAGACACATACCGGTGAGATTCGAACCAAATCCATTTCGTATTTGAATCGATTTGCAGACTGAGAATCATCGGGATTTGAGGATTCTTGCAAGGAAAAGGCAAAGATCATGCCTTCATCTCCCCCTGCAGGACCTATGATGGTGAATGTAAGGTGAATGCCGCATGCTGCAAAATGGTTAAATACCCAGCCGAGTTGAGTGATCTTGGATTTTGATGTCTTCGCCAGCAGCAATTGTTGTCCTTCATAAAGTTCCAGCCCGTATACTTTGGGTCTCTGTTCCTGATAGGTCGCAATCACTTCTTTATATAGCTGTTCATTTCCTTTTTGGGCCAGTTTCCAATCCTCAGGGGTCCGATAGGCACTAAAGCTGAAGGGTTCAAACAGGGCATTCCTGGCATTCCTGACCTCTTCATCCCTCAGGATAATGGAGACCGCCGAAGGGGAATGACCCAAGGCGCCGGGCGCAATCTTGTTTCGTTCAAACACTTCCAATAATTTTCCAATGACCTCCGGATTTTTTTTGTGCGGAAATACGGAAATGACGGCGCTTTCCGGGACATGGTGAAATGACCTTCCAAAAAACTCTTCGAACAGGAGTGAAACACGCAATCCTTCAATGGACTCTACGATAATATCCACACCCCAGTTACCTTCATAATGGATATGGGCGCAATATGGGAGATTGATCTTTTTTTGAGCCATGGCTGAATACAAGTCTGCCGGTCGTTTTTGTTCTTTATCCGGCCAAACCATGGAAAAATGGGCCAGACCCTTGAGTATTTTAAATCCACCGAGTCTCGTTGGGAGAGTCATATAGGGTTGGTCTCCGGGGTGGTTTTATGTTTAACGGAAATTCGGGTAGCAAGCCCCTTCCATCTTTATGATAAACCTTGCTTAGCGTATATTCATCAATCCCTCCTGCCTTCAGAGACCTTTCACGGGAGGGGGGTAGGGAGAGGGCAATAATAAGGGATTCTTTGTGATATACCTAATTTTTCCGCCCCCACCCTAACCGTTCGGCTGAGCTCACGCCGACGCCCTCCCCCGTCAAGGGAAGGGAATTCGGGGTATTTCTGGATAAGCACGATTTAAGTGAGAAGGGAAGGGGATGAATGTACAAAATTAGAGAAGATTGTTGATCGCACTCCAAAGACCCTCGGTATCAATGGGTTTGGGGATGTATTCATCCGCTTCGGTGGCCATACCGTCGGCATGTGAATATCGTGTGGTGGGAACCGCCTCCCCCACGGCCGTTAATAGAATGACGGGTATATCCCTGGTCTCTTTTTTGGCTTTCAGCTCGGCACACAGCACATAACCGTCCTTACGGGGCATCATGATATCGAGAATGATCAAATCCGGGCGGCGTTCTTTGATGGATTCTTCGCCTTCCATACCGTCATAGGCCTTACCGACTTCACATCCTTTGCTCTCCAGCATCATGGCCACGGTCTCCACCAGATCAGGATCATCATCCACCACTAAAATGTATTTTTGGGACATTGTGATACCTCCTTCATAATCGTTATTCTAAGATGCATTAAAGTCAAAAAAGTGTCAATTACATTTCTATTTTCGGCCTTGGGAAAAGGCCGCTTCGTTCCACGATCTCCGGGACCTTCTGTTCCCATTCAATAGCCATGATATGGAAACCGCGAACCCCCTCGATCTCCTTAAGCCTTTGAATGGATTCCACACATATGTTAATGCCTTCCTCGGCCTGTTTTTCTTTAGAAACGCCGCTCATCCGGTGTACGACCTCATCAGGGACATCCATTCCGGGGACACGGTTTTTCATGTATTTGGCCATACCGGCGGATTTGAGCGGCGTCACACCCGCCAGGATATATACTTTTTCATGGAGCCCTCGGTCACGAACCTGTTTCATCCACAATTCGAATTTATCCAGGTTATAGATGCATTGGGTTTGAATAAATTCCACACCGGCAGCCACCTTTTTGGCCAGGCGAGGCACGCGTATTTCAAAGGGATCGGCAAAGGGATTGGCGGCCGCACCCACAAATAATTGGGGGGGGCGATCGATTCCATCACCGCCTAAAAACTTGCCTTCATCCCGCATCAAACGAACGGTCTGGATGAGTTGCATGGAATCCAGATCAAAGACATTCTGGCCGGTCGGGCAATCGCCGAATGATTGATGATCCCCTGAAAGGCAGAGGATATTATGGATATCAAAGGATGCCGCTCCCAGGATATCACTCTGCAGAGCGATTCGATTACGGTCCCTGGTCACCATTTGCAGGGTAGGCTCGATCCCCATCATCTTAAGGTGGATGCAAGATGCCAGACTGCAGAGACGGGTGACGGCCGTCTGGTTATCCGTGATATTGATGGCATCCACATGGTTCCGTATCAGTTCAGCCTTTTTCGTGACAGCCTCCGGGTTGCTACCCCTCGGGGGACCGCACTCGGATGTGACGGCCATGTGACCGGATGACAGGATTTTTTCAAGTTTGCTGGGTGTCTTTGTCTCAATCATAGTCTCACATCCTCCCTCACCACTTTTCTGGGCCCGCCAGCCCTCTCGGTTGACCAGTCTTTAATCGGTAGCAGCTTCTCGTAATCATCAAGCCGGTTCAATTCTTTCAGACGATCGATAATCAGTTGCCAAGCGCAGTCCAGATCCTTACTGATTTCACATTTCCCGTTGGTGCTTCCGCCGCAGGGGCCATTTAACAGCCTCTTGGCACATCGGGATATGGGGCAGATGGAGGCGGTCCTGGCTAAAATACATTGGCCGCATCCTTGACATCTTTCGGTCCATACGCCCCTTTCTTCCGTAACCCCCATAAAGCTGGTATTCACACCCGGATAAATGGGAATCCGTCGATATTTCTCCGCCATAAACTGGACCCCCACACCGCATGCCAAGGATACGACCGCATCGTATTGGCCGATCTGGTTGCGGATCTCCTCTAAATATTCATGGTCACACTGGCGTTCAAGGGTGACTTCATCGATTTCCATCTTTTTCCCGTTATTAATGAAATACATGCGTAGTGCCGACGCCAGTACCCCTACTTCCTTCTTACCACCGGCCTCGCATACCGTCACGCATTCATTGCAGCCGGCAATGAGGATCTTTTTGTAATCCTTGATCTCTTCAATAATCTCTTCAATGGGTTTCTTTTCCGCAACAATCATGTGATTTGACCTCCCTTCATGCTGCCTGTTTCTTGAGTGCTTCCTTAAGGGGATTCGGCCCCATTTCTTTTATTTTTGCCGTCATTTCAGCGGCTATTTCCGCAAACAACGGACCCTCACCCGATGAAAGATTGTACATCTGTACGCGCTCTCCACCGATTCCGATCTTATCGAGCAGGGCCTGGGCCTGTTGAACCCGTTTTCGGGCCCGAAGATTGCCGTTGTCAAAGCGACAGTCTCCCTCAAGGCACCCCACGATATACACACCGTCCGCGCCTTTTTCAAAGGATTTTAGGATATGGAGGATATCCACTTTCCCGGTACACGGTACACGTATGATCCGGATGGCCTCCGGGTATTGAAGTCGCATGGAACCTGCCAGGTCCGCGGCGGTATACCCTCACGCGTTACAACAGAACGTAATAATAATGGGATCGAAGTCTTTCATCAGAGAACCCCTTCCAGCAATGAATCCAATTTGCTCATGATTTGCTGATCCTCGTACCAGTTTAATTCGATGGCCTTTGCGGGACATTCGGATGCGCAGATCCCGCATCCGTGGCAAAGGGCCTCATCGATCTCGCTCACGCCGTTTTCATTGATCCGGGGGACATTGTAGGGACAGACCCGGACGCATATCAAGCAGGCCGCACAGCGGGACTGGTCCACTTTTGCCGTCACGGCGGACAGAATGATTTCCGGTTGAGATAAAAATGTCGCGGCCCTCGATGCGGCCGCATATGCCTGGGAAATGCTTTCCGTGATGAGTTTCGGGCCATGTGCCGTGCCGCACAGGAAGATGCCGTCATTGGCCAGATCCACGGGACGCAGCTTTACATGGGCCTCCAAGAAATAACCTTGCTCGTTTCTCGGGAGTTTGATGATGGAGGCCAGCTCACCGGTGTCCGTTGGGACCATACCCGCGCTCAAGGCCAATAGATCGGTGGGGACCCTGAGATCCCGTTGAAGCACATGATCCTTGAATATTACAAAAAGGCCTTTGTCCGTTGCCTCCACACGCGGCGGTTCATCTTTTGAGAATCTGAAAAATTTAACGCCGTTTTTCCGGGCGGCGGTGTAATAATCCTCGTGGAGGCCGTATGTGCGAATATCACGGTATAAGATCCATACCTCGGTATCCGGGTTCAATTCCTTGATATGCAGGGCGTTTTTGATGGCGCTCTGGCAACAGATGCGGGAGCAATTGGGATTCTCTTCGTTCCTTGATCCCACGCATTGAATCATGACCACTTGATTCAGGTCATCCGCACCCTTGACCTCGAGCCGTTTCCCGAGATCGATCTGGGTCATGATACGGTGATCTTCCCCGTACAGGTATTCTTTGGGTTTGTATTCGATGGCCCCGGTGGCCAAGATCACCACACCATGTTCGATCTTACGCGCGTACATGGCAGGGCCCACCATAAGTTCCGTATAAAAATTACCCTTAAAGCCCCCGAAACCAACAATAAGGGTCTCCGTAAGCACCTGGATCTTTTCGTGGCGGTTGATCCGATCCATGAGTTCGATGAGATACCGCTGTATATCATCGCCCTCGATGGTGGTCGTCAATTCTCTGGCCAGACCACCCAATTGGGCCTCTTTTTCCACTATGATTGTCTCAAACCCTTGATCCGCCAGACCTAGAGCGGCGTTCATCCCCGCCACACCACCACCGATCACAAGGGCCCGCATGGTAATGGGTATCCGTTTTTCTTGAAGAGGCGTCAGAAGGGCGGCGCGGGCCGCAGCCATTCGCACCAGGTCTTTGGCTTTTCGGGTGGCGGCCTCGGGGTTGCTCCCATGCACCCAGGAATCCTGGTCCCTGATATTGGCCATTTCAAAGAGGTATTTATTCAGACCACAGGCCTGCATGGTTTCTTGAAACAACGGTTCATGGGTCCTGGGTGAACAAGATGCCACCACCACACGATTTAAGGAATTCTCTTTAATGATCCCCTTCATCCTGTCCTGGGTATCTTGGGAACAGGAGAAGAGATTTTCTTGTGCGTAAACCACGTTAGGAAGGGATTTGGCATATACCACCACAGCTGGGACATCCACCACCCCGGCGATATTGATGCCGCAATCACAAACAAACACGCCGATCCTGGGATCTTGATCGGAAACATCAATCTCTTCCGGCATGGACAGGGTCTTGATATCCGTTCCACGGGCCTCACTCAGGTCGATACTCGCTGCACACGCAGAGGCGCTTGCTTCCGTGACGGAACTGGGTATATCCTTGGGAGCCTGAAAAATACCGGATACATAAACCCCGGGACGGGACGTCTCAACGGGTTTGAACGCGGGGGTGAGGGCGAAGTTGTATTTGTTGAGGGATATGCCCAAACGGCCGGCGAATTCGATCCTTTCTTGATCGATTTCAAAGCCGACAGACAGGACAGCCATATCAAACATCTCTTCATGAAGTTGACCCATCTCATCGGAATACTTGAGGATCAGATCATGACCCATTGGATCGATGGTATGAACCCTGGACCGTATGAACCGGACACCGTGTTCGTCTTTGGCACGGTTGTAATATTTTTCATAGTCCTTTCCATAGGTGCGGATATCCATAAAAAAGATAGCCGTATCCAGATCCCCTTTCATGTGTTCCTTTGCAATGACCGCCTCCTTGATGGCATACATGCAACACACGGCTGAACAGTAACCATTATTGCAATGGGCCGTGTCCCTGGAACCTACGCATTGGAGCCACGCAATCTTCGTCGGTTCTTTTCCATCCGATGGCCTTTTCATGTGGCCCATGGTCGGGCCCGTGGCACTTAAGATCCGTTCAAATTCCGTACTGGTCAGGATATTGGGATGCTGGTTATATTTATAGAACCCCTCGTATGGTGAGGGATCAAACAGAGAAGCGCCCGGACATAGGATGACGGAGCCGATCGTGATATCGCGTTCGACAGGTTGCTGGTCGTGGCACACGGCTTCAGCAATACACGCATCCACGCATTGGAAACATTCACAGCAATAACCACAGTTCAGGCATCGATTGGCCTCGCTTTTTCCTGTTTCTTCATCATAACCCAGTTCCACTTCATGAAAATTGCCAACCCTATCGTGAATGGGTAGTTCTTTCATGGCGGACCGCGCCTGCTTTTTGATCCTTTCAGGTATGGGACGGTATTGAGGGTTCTCATTGGTGATGGGTTCCCGGCCTTCAGCCATGTCACGCCCGTCCAGGTATCGGAGAATGGACTCCGCCGCCTCTTTCCCGGCCGCAATGGCACCAATGGCCACCCATGGTCCGGTCTGTACATCGCCGCCGGCAAAAAGCCCTGGTTTGGTGGTGGCATAGGTGATGGGGTCCACTTCTATGGTTCCCCAGCGAGAGGTGCCCACGTCTTCAATATCACCGATGATGGAGAGATCAGGGGTCTGGCCGATGGACGGAATCAGCTGATCGATCTCGAGATCGTATTCACTTCCGGGGATGGGGACGGGTCTTCTTCGTCCGGATGAGTCCGGTTCACCCAATTCCATTCGAACGCAGCGCAGACCCACGACCTTGCCATCCTGCGTCAAGACCTCTTGCGGAGCGGATAGATAGGTAATGGCGGTCCCTTCGTCTTCCGCCGCCTGGATCTCTTCTTCCCATGCGGGCATCTCCGCGCGGGTGCGTCTATAAATGATATTAACCTCTTTCGCACCCAGACGAACCGCGGAGCGGGCCACATCAATGGCCACATTTCCGCCTCCGATGATGGCGAGTTTTTTGCCCACTGGGGCCGTGCCTTTCAGGTTTACTTCTCTCAAGAAATCCACACCTTGTTGAACACCCTCGGCCTTTTCGCCTGGGATGCCTAATTCCATGCCCTTGTGGGCGCCGATGGCCAGGTAAACAGCCTCATATCCCTTCTTGAAAAGAGCATCGATGGTCAGGTCCGGCCCTATGGGTGCGTTGGTTTTGATCTCCACTCCCAGGTTGGTGATCACCTCGATCTCTTGGTCCAGGATGTTTCGTGGAAGCCTATGTCCCGGGATCCCAACGCGCAGCATCCCGCCGGGCTCAGGCAGTGCCTCAAAGATGGTGGATAATATCCCTTTTCTCGCAAGATGATAGGCGGCGGATAAACCGGCCGGTCCTGAACCGATGATGGCCGCCTTTTCCTTTCGGGGTGGAGCGCATGGCACTTTTATCGCCCTGGGATCAAACTGATCAGCAGCCACCCGCTTGAGATTCCTGATGGCCACCGCTTCATCCACTTCGCAGCGCCTGCAGGCATCTTCACAACCATGCGGGCAAATCCTTCCCAATACGCCAGGAAGGGGGAGGTCTTTCATGATAATTTCCAAGGCCTCTTTGTATTTACCCTGTCCAACCATCTGGACATAGCCTTGAACATTGAGCCCGGCCGGGCAGGCGAGTCTACATGGGGCCTTGTCCGCTTTCTGTATGGCAAAGGCCCCGGGAATGGCCTGGGGGTAAAGTTTATAGGCGGCTTTTTTGCTCGAGAGTCCCATGTCGTATTCGTTGTCCAGGACCACCGGGCAGACCTTGGCGCACTCCCCGCAACCCGTGCATTTGGAGATATCCACGTAACGCGGCTTTTGCATGACCTTGGCGGTGAAATTTCCTTTTTCACCCTGCAGTTCAAGGAGTTCGGTATTGGTGAGCAGTTCGATGTTTAGATGCCGGCCGACCTCGACCAGTTTAGGCGAGATGATTCACATGGCGCAGTCATTGGTGGGGAATGTCTTGTCCAACTGGGACATGATCCCGCCAATGGCGGATGATTTCTCAACCAGATAAACATAGTAACCCGAGTTGGCGAGATCCAAGGCGGACTGCATACCGGCTATACCGCCGCCCACAATCATTACGGAACCGGAGACTTTTTTGATGCTTTTGTTGGTCATTGCGGAGATCCTTTTTTGGGGATTGACGTTAAACCTCAAATTGGGAAATGGTTTCGATATGCCAGCCTTTTCGCTATAAGCGAAAGGTATAGGGTTTACGTTGTACGGTATAAGGCCTTATGCCATGAACCTTGTACCATAAACCATAGACCGTAAACCACACACATCGGGCGACGCTCCTTATAACTTCGCTTCTGAAAGGACCTGTGGTAATTTATCTTCCCAGCCTACGGTAGAGATCATCACACCAGCCATTCCCAGAGCCTTTAATTGTCTGATGAGTTCACCCGCTATTTGAATACATTTTTTGGGCTTATCCGGGGCCTTTTGAATCTCCCTGATGGTCTCCGGGGGGATGTTGATATGTTTCATATTTCTATCAATATATCTCGCCATGCCGGCCGATTTTAAAAGAAGAATCGTCGGGATCACAGCCACTTGGAGGGTGTTGATCCGTTTGATGAATTGTTGAAAACGGTGAATATCAAAAACAGGTGTCGTAATCACAAACCGGACACCCAGCCGAATCATCTGATCCAGATTGTCCAATTCCATGTCCAGCAACCCTCCGCTGGCCCCTGTATTCAGTAATGATCCAGTACAGAATTGCGGTTTTCCGGCAAGCTCTATCCCTGCCATATCCTTACCTTCCTGAAGGGTTTTCAGCAGTTGGAGAAGATCAAGCAGGTTCAGATCGTTCACCGCCCTTGCCTGAGGATGGTCTCCAAAACGAATGTCATCACCGGGGACGGCCATTACGTTGGATATACCCAATGCCGATGCGGCCAAGATGTCCGCCTGTAAAGCCAGACGGTTCCGATCCCTGTGGCATATTTGCAGCACGGTCTCGGTCCCATGGGATTGGAGGAAGGCACATCCGCCCAATGAGCTGGCCTTTAATACCCCATTGGCCATTTCCGGTACGACAACAGCATCTAAACGGCCTTTGACGAGGTCAGCGTTTTTTAAAAAACCGCCAAAATCGATCCCTTTGGGTGGTTCAAATTCCCCTAGCACAACAAATTGACCGGATCGGATTTTATCATTGAGCTGCATAGGATTGACCTCCAAGGTGAATGGATATTCAAACTTACATTATTTTATTATGGGAAGCAAGATCTTAAAGGTTGTACCTTGATCGGGGGTGCTCTCCACCTCAATCGTCCCGTTATGGGCCTCTACAATACCCTTCACAATGGCGAGTCCCAGGCCGGTTCCCATGACCTGACGGGTTTGGGGGTGTTTAACACGATAGAATTTATCAAATATCTTCGGGAGTTCATCGGGTGGTATCCCGAATCCCGTATCCATAACCTTGATTTCCATGTATTCATTTAATCCCTCTGCCGTTACTTCAACCTTGCCATGGCTTGGAGAATAGTTGATGGCATTGGTGATAAGGTTGGAAAACACTTCCTCAATACCTTTAGGGTCTGCAAAAATGGTTTTCATGTTTTGACAGGAACAGGCTAATTGAATATCTTTTTCTTGGGCCTTGGCCGACATGAGTGCCACCATGTTTTCCATAATCTGAGAGACGTCCAAAGGGATCTGGCGCTGAACAGTCTTGCCAGCTTCAATGGTGGCAATATCAAGAAGATCGTTAATTAAATCTAGTAAGGTATCGATTTTTTGGATAACTCTATCTAAAAGCGCTTTTTGTTTTTCCTGAAGTGGACCGGCCAATCCTTCAAGAATGACGCTGTTCTGTTGTCTGATAGCGGCCAGGGGGCTTCGGAGTTCATGGGCGACCATATTCACAAAATCGGACTTCATTTCATCCAGTTGCTTGAAGGGAGTGATGTCTTCAAGAACCGTAACCGTTCCCACCACCTGATTATCGGGTCCAAGGGCCGGAGCGGAAATGGCGCGGAGGGTCTTCTTCATCGCCTTGATCTCCTGGGAGATGAATTCTCCTTCAGAGGTCTTGCCGGATTGTATCTTATCAAGTGTGGAAACAAGCGATTCATTTCGAATGATTTTATTCAGGGGTAAGGGGTTTTCTTTCTGCTCGGATATCTCCAAGAGTTTCATCAATGCGGGGTTGTGGAGCACCACCTCCATGTTGCGGTTGTTGACCATGACACCGTTGGCCATGCAGTTGATGATGGTCCTCAATCGGCTCTTCTCAAGATACAGGTCATAAAGGTTTTTCACGTTTTCATCTTGAAGGTTTTTTGCCTTTTGTTCAAGTTTCCGCTTTTCAGCCGCTCGATTAATGGTCAGTAAAAACGGGTCAAACTGAAAGGGCTTGGTGATAAAATCGTAAGCCCCTTTTTTCATGCATTCCACGGCCGTATCAATGGTTCCGTGCCCCGTAATTATAATGACGGGAATCTCTGGGTATTGAGATGATGTCCTTTCCAGCACTTCTTCGCCGCTCATAACGGGCATTTTCAGATCCAATAAAATGATGTCAATGTGATCCTTGATAAGGATGTCCAAGGCGATTTTACCGTTTTCCGCGGTCAAGACCTGATATCCTTTTCCGTTTAAGACACGATGGCATCCGTCCCGGATGACTTTTTCATCGTCCACCACCAAGATCTTGATTGTTTCTTCCATTATTCATCCAATCCGATAAAAACAGGTTCATCTTGAGGCTGATCCACAAAACCGAGCGGGAGCTCTATAATGAAGGAGGTTCCCTTACCCGGTGCGGAATCCACCATGATATTTCCGCCATGCAATTGGATTATATTTTTCGTGATACTCAATCCGAGGCCGGTCCCCTTTCCAACCGGTTTGGTCGTGAAAAAGATGTCAAAGATCTTATCATGAAGGTCCTTTGGAATGCCGGGACCTGTATCGGATACCTTAATGATGAAATATTCCCTGGCGTGATCGAATGTTGCGTCAATGTTTAAGCGGCCCTTACCATGCATGGCATCGGCCGCATTTAACAAGAGATTTGTCAGGACCTGTTGAAGCTGTCCCGGATCACCTACCATATGAGGCATACCTTCCTCGATAAGCTGCTGTACTTGGATGTCCTGGAATAAGGCTTGATTGACAAACAGATTCAGGGACTTGTTGATCAATTCTTCAACACTGAAGGATGATACTTTTCCAACCGATTGACGGCTGAATTCCAACAGGTCGGAAACGATTTTTTTGCAGCGTAATGTTTGGGTGATGATCTCTTGAACATCTTTGAGATGTTGGAGATTATCCTTTAAGTTTTCCTTTAATAACTCCGCGTAGATCATGATCCCGGAGAGGGGGTTGTTGATTTCATGCGCGACTCCAGCGGCCATCCTACCGACCGATGCGATTTTTTCAGATTGCACCAACTGCAGATGGGCCTCTTCCAGATTTCTACGCATTTCGAGTATTTCCCTCATATCCGTGAATACGCCCACGCTCCCGATCTCTTTTCCTTCGATGGTGATGATGGATGCTGATAAGGTGACCGGAATCTCCTCCCCATACCTTGTCTTGATGGTCATGCTGGTGGGATTCAACTTCCCTGGAGGGCCGTACTTGTCGCTCCGCATCTTTTCCATATTTGCCCTGGCGGTCTCAATATCATAAAAGGTACTCAAATGCCTTTTATTAATAATTTCATTAGCAGGAAATCCGGTTAAACGTTCCATGCCTTTGTTATAGATGAGGACATTTCCCTTTGTATCCACTACCACGATTCCATCCACCGTACTCTGAATCACATTCTGGAGAAAGGTATTGGATTTTTCAGCCTCTCTTTCCAGTTCAATCCTGTCAGTTACATCCCTTGAAGCCTCCAAGATCTGGACAATTTCTCCATCATCATCAAATATGGGGGCCATGGTAATCACTTCGCATCGGCTTTTTCCGCTCTTCGAAGGATATTCCTCATAGGTACTGAAAATCCCTTTTTCCTTTATTTCAGCCAGGTTGTCGTCTATATAGCATCGATTGTTTTCCGATCGCATGCACGGTCGGTCAATCCCATATTTTAACTCGTAACAATGTTTGCCCAGGACCATGCTCTCGGTTAGGTTAAAGGCGTTCAGGAAGGTTTGGTTGACGGTCTCAACCGTCTTGTCCATATTGATCACCATAATACGATAGGGTAGGGAGTCCGGTATAACCTTGGTCTGTTTCCGAAGGGCCTCCAAATACCGATGCCATTCCTTTTCCAGTTCTACCTTTTCCACCTCCAATTGAATCAGATCCCAAAGAAACCTGGCGCCCACATGGTCGATTACGGAGAGATTAGACGGCTTTGATTGGATGATTTGATCCAGAACCTCATAGGACCCTGTGAGTTCGATGATTAGATTAAGTCCTTTAAGGGAAAAAAGTTCTTTAAAGTTGGTGGTGGTGAATAGGTTGAGTTTTTTTGCGCAAACATATCCCGGCGAATCAGGGTTGATATCGGAAACCCCAATTATCCGCATCTTCAATCGCGACGAACGGTCTTCGTCCAGGAGTTTAAGCAGGTTGAGGCAGGCATTGCCTCCACCGATCACACCGGCATTAAAAATCACCTTGGATTGCCGACCGCGGACAATCTGAATGGATTCCTTATTTATCTCCGGTTCGAATCTAAAGAGTGTGGGTTTCAATACCAATATCTCGAAAGGAATGTTTGAGACTTATGTATCAATGAAAAATTGTTGATTATTGTTGAAGATTAACCCATGATCCAGGTTTTTTAAACCCTTTATATTTCCCTATTCCCATTTTTATCATATTTATTCCGCTTTCAATACGGGAAAGGGTGATGAGAACTCAATTTGAACGAATAACCGCTTATTACTCGACATGGCTCTCCGCCAACCGGGCTATTACTTTTGTTTCCAGATCATGCACAATCGTCTTTAAGGCGGGACTTTGGTATATTCTTCCGGAGTTATTCCATCCTTTATTGAATGCCTCGTTTGTTTTTTCTTTGAATTGCTGGAGGCTTGAGGCCATGGATTGCCACAAAAACAACTTCTGGAGGACATGACGCTCCGGGGCTGTTAAATCCTTTTGTGTATCAAAGGATTTTCCATTTTGGGTTGTGATAATCATTTGAATCTAGCTGGGCCTATCCATTCATCCCTCCTCTCCACACGGGAGGGGGAAAACCGTGGTGTTCTTTAACATTCCTGGCTTTTTCACCCCCACTCCC
The DNA here is from genome assembly GCA_016930835.1 of Deltaproteobacteria bacterium. Classification (GTDB taxonomy): domain Bacteria; phylum Desulfobacterota; class DSM-4660; order Desulfatiglandales; family HGW-15; genus JAFGGA01. The sequence continues at coordinate 11,361 of JAFGGA010000015.1, read as the reverse complement.
GTATCAAATACGGGACAGGCTCTCGCCCTTCCCCCATCAAGGGGGAGAGGATTTGGGGTATTTCTGGATGTACACTACCTAAAGAGCTATAACTGACGATTGGGTGCTGATGGCTGATCGCACCATCGAAATATGGCAAGTTTGCACATTCAAGATACAATATCAATAATGTCTTTTATTCCTTTCAGATCTTCGGCCTCGGCAGCATTCCAGCCCTCTCGGCGATCTCGGGTACGCGATGCTCCCATTCAATCGCCATGAGGTGGACGCCTGCCACGCCTTCCATCTCCTTAAATTCTTCGATTTGTTCAATGGCGAATTTGATGCCTTCTTCGGCGACCTTTCCTTTCCCTGCATCACGTAGTCTCTGAATCAGGGCTTCGGGGACATCCATACCGGGAACGGATTTGGCCATATATTGCGCCATACCAACGCTCTTCATGGGCGTGACACCGGCGAGAATGTGGCATTTTTCATGTAATCCCATATCCACGGCCATTTTCATGAATTCACGAAATTTTTTCATGTTGTAGATACATTGTGTTTGAATAAAATCGGCACCCGCCGCGATCTTCATGGCCAACCGGTAAACCCTGAACTCAAAAGGATCAGCAAAGGGATTGGAAGCTGCACCGATGAAAAGCCTGGGCGGGCCGTCAATCTCCTCATCATTCATAAATTTTCCTTCATCCCGCATCTTTTTGACCAACGCGATTAGTTGCATGGAATCGATGTCATAGACGTTTTTGGCCTGGGGATGATTTCCAAAGCTTTGATGGTCACCTGAAAGACAAAGCATATTCCGCACCCCCATGGCATAAACACCCAAGATATCGCTTTGAATGGCCAGACGGTTTCGATCCCTGCAGACCATCTGAAAATTCGGCTCCAGACCGTTCTGAATCAGAATGGTTGAGGCCGCCCAACTGGACATGCGGACAACGGCTGTCTGATTGTCCGTAATGTTAACCGCATCAACTATATCTTTAAGGGGCATGAATTTTTCTTTCAGGTGTTCAAGATTTGCGCCTTTTGGAGGTCCGCATTCCCCCGTAAATGCAAAATGGCCGGCTTTCAGGACTTTTTCAAGGTTACTCCCGGATCTCAAATCGCTCATATGACTAATTCCTCCCTTATGCTCCGACGTGGGCCCCCATCTCTTGCGGTTCGCCAATCTTTTGAAGGTTTGAATCTAACCAGATCATCGAGGCGTCCTTGTTCCATTTTTTTCCGAACAATCATGTCCCAGATGCAATCCACATCCTTGGAAATTTCACATTTTCCACCTGCCGAGCCGCCGCAGGGACCATTCATAAGGCTTTTGGAGCATCTTGCGATGGGACACATACCATCGAAGTAGTGGATAATGCAAGTACCGCAACCCGCGCAACGTTCAGCCCATATCCCGTGTTGTACGGCACCTCCAAAAAAGGTAGTATCAACAGCCGGAAAAAAACGCTGTTTGGGATATGCCTCTGATAGGAATTGGGGACCCACACCACAGGCCATGGAAATGACCCCGTCAAAGTCATGGACGATATCTTTTACTTGGGCGATGTATTCAGGATCGCACTGCCTTTCCAAGGTCCTTTCCGTAATATCTACAGGGTTTCCCCCTTTTATTCGGGCGATCTTCAGTGTGGATGCAAGGATTCCGACTTCCTTGGCGCCACCGACATTACATACCGTAACACAACCTTTACATCCGAGAATAAGGATCTTTTTTAGATCCTTGATCATGTCCAGTATCTCACTGATCGGCTTTGGATTTGCAACTATCATGATTCACCTCTTTTATGCGGCATTTTTCATTTTTACCGGGCTGGGTCCCAATCCCTTGATTCTTTCATACATCTCCCTGGCTATTTCAGCAAATCGAGGACCTTCACCCGCAGAAAGGTTGTACATCTCCACGCGTTCAGGCTCTATGCCTAGATCCATTAAAATTTTTTTAACATGATTGACCCGTTTTCGGGCCTTGAGGTTCCCGGTCAGGTAATGGCACTCACCTTCAAGGCATCCGGCTACATATACTCCGTCGGCCCCGTCTTCAATGGCTTTAAGCAGGTGAATAATGTCCACCCGCCCGGTACAGGGGACCTGAATAATTTTGATATTGCTTGGATATGAAAGCCTCATGGAACCTGCCAGGTCCGCGGCGGAATATGCTCAGTACTGGCAGCAATAAGCTAGTATCCTGGGTTCAAAGTCCAACATGGTAGCTCCTTTCAAAGTGGCCTAACACCCATTACTTCGTACCAGAATGGGCATGATTGGTTTAACAAATAGCCTTTCACTCCACCTGACCGCTGAATTCTGGCAGCTCCATCCATTGCTACCCTGCCTGAAAAAGGGCATCGGTCTTCGCGAGAATTTGTTCATCGGTAAAGTGTTGCAATGTAATGGCTTTCCCGGGACATTCCGCCACACAGGCCCCGCATCCTCTGCATTCGGCCGGATCAATGATGGCATAACCTTCTTCACCAATATGCGGGGCGTTATATGGACATGTACGAACACAGGTCAAACATGCCGCACAGCGGTCGGGATTGACGGTTGCCACCACACCACCCACCATAATGGTCTTTCTGCTCAGAATGGTCATGGCCCTGGCCACTGCCGCCTTTGCCTGTGCGATACTTTCATCCAAGGGTTTCGGGTAGTGGGCCAGACCGGCCATAAACAGCCCTTCTGAAGAAAAATCCACCGGCCGCAATTTCATATGGGCCTCAATAAGAAAACCTTCACTATTGGTAGGAATCTTGAATAATTCGTATAATTCTTTGTTTTCGTTTGGCAAGATGGCCGACGCAAGGATCAATAGGTCCGGGGAAATCTTGATGTCACGATCCAAGATGGGGTCTCTTACGATCAGCAAGAGTGATTGTCCGTCTTCCGAGCGTACATCCGGGGGTTTATCCGGGGTGTATCGGATAAAAATGACGCCTTTTTCTCTTGCTTCTTTATAAAGATCCTCACGAAACCCATAGGATCGAAGATCTCTATAAAGGATATAGATATCCATATCAGGGTTGATTTCTTTCAGGGTGAGGGCGCTTTCCAGACTGTGGGTACAGCATATCTTGCTGCAATAGGGACGTTCCGGGATCCTGGATCCGACACACTGGATGAATGCGGTTGTTTTGGCCGAGCTGATACGCTCATCCGCTGATAGCACGGCCTGGTCCAGGTCCAAATGAGTCAAGACGTTCAGATTTTGCCCATATAGGTATTCTTTTGGTCTGTATTCATGGCCGCCGGTTGCGAAAATCGTGGCACCGTGTTCAATAACGGTTAACTCGTTATTTCCGTTAATTGGGGTCAGGGTGGTTGTAAAATTACCGATGATGCCGGCCGTCTGTTGAATGGTCGTCTCCATAAAGATCCGTATTGATTCGTGCGTCTGAACACGTCGAATCAGACTTTGGACGTAATCGGATACGTCCTCACCTTTCCATGTGGATCGAAGCTTGAGGGCCGTTCCACCCAATTGGTCGGTTTTTTCCACCAAATAGACCTGTAGTCCCTGTTGAGCGGCGCACATTGCGGCCTCCATACCGGCTACGCCACCGCCGATGACCAGTATGGACCCTTTAACCGTCAGTGGTACCTGTTGTAAGGGTTCGATGAGAGCGGCTTTGGCAACGGCCATACGCACCAGATCCTTGGCCTTTTCCGTGGCCTTTTCCGGATCGTTCATGTGAACCCAGGTATCTTGATCCCGAATATTGGCCATTTCAAAGAGATACTTGTTCAGCCCCGCCTCTCGAATGGTTTCCTGAAATAGGGGTTCGTGTGTCCGGGGAGAGCATGATGCCACCACAACCCGGTTGATGCCCAACTCTTGGATCACTTCTTTCATCTTATCCTGTGTATCCTGCGAACAAGTAAACAGGTTGTCCTCCACATGAATCACATTGGGAAGGGTCTTCGCATATTCACGGACGGCAGGGACATCCGCCACCCCGCCGATATTGATGCCACAATTGCAGACAAACACCCCCACGCGGGGTTCTTGGCCGGAAAAGTCAATCTCCTGCGGAAGCTCCTTGGTGCGGGTCAGGGTATCCCGGACATCGGCCAGGATCTCGCCGGATGCGGCGGCTGCGGCGGATGCCTCCATGACCGATTGCGGGATGTCTTTCGGACCTTGAAATACACCGCACAGGAAGATTCCATCACGGTTGGTGCTGACCGGGGTAAAGCTGTTGGTCTGGGCGTATGAATGCTTATTAAGTTCGACGCCAAGGGTTTCAGCCAATTGGACGATATCGGGATTGGGGGCCAGACCGATGGAGAGAACCACCATATCGAAGGTTTCCGTGTGGGTTTTACCGGACTCATCCGCATAGGTTATGGAAAGATCATCGTTTTCAATAGGATCGACGGTATGTATCCTGGATCGTACAAACCGAACACCTCTTTCCTCCTCCGCCCTGACATAGTACTCCTCAAAATCCTTCCCATACGTGCGCATGTCCATATAGAAGATGCTCGTATCCAATGGAATCTTGCTATGTTCTTTGGCAATAACCGCCTCTTTGATGGCATACATGCAGCACACGGCCGAGCAATAAGCATGATCACAGCGATTGATGTCCCGTGATCCCACACATTGTAGCCATGCGATTTTTTTGGGTTCTTTGTGGTCCGAAGGCCTGATCAAATGACCTTCGTAAGGGCCAGAAGCTGAAAGGATCCGCTCAAATTCCATGCTGGTGACGACATTGGGATGGTTGGCGTAATTGTAGGATGTGAATCGGCTGGGATCAAAAGGGGTAAAGCCCGGAGCAAGGATAATGGCGCCCACCTCAAGGGTTCGTTCCGTGGGCGTCATATTGTGATCCACGGCGCCGGCCAAACATGCGCCCACGCATTGGTAACACTCCGAGCAGATACCGCACTTCAGACAGCGCTGGGCTTCCTCCCTGGCCTCGTCTTCCGTAAAGCCCAGGGCGATTTCATTAAAGTTCCCGATCCGGTCTTCTACCGACAGGGTTTGCATGGAGATCCGTGCTTTTCGGGGTTCACCTTGGATATCAGGCTTTTCATAAGACCAATCTTTTTTCCTGCCTTGTTTTAGATCCATATTGTTTAGATATCGATGGATACTTTCGGCTGCCTCTTTCCCACATTCCACGGCCTCAACAACCGATTTAGGGCCATAAAAGACATCGCCGCCCGCAAAAACGCCCTTGATGGGCGTTTCGAGAGTGATGGGATCCGCTTCCAGGCCACCCCTCCTGGTCACCGCCACGCCGTTTTTATCCGCGAATGAAAGATCCGCAGCCTGCCCGATGGCCACAATAATGGTTTCAGCTTTCATGTCGGTCAAATTTGAGGTATCGTATTGAGGATTGAAAGCACCATTGTCGTCAAAGACCGCCGTGCAACATTTGAATTCAATACCGGAAAGCCTGCCGCTCTGTTCAAGAAATCGGTTAGGCCCTAGACTGTTCACAATGGTGACACCTTCTTCAAGGGCCTCTTCGATCTCATAGTCCCAGGCCGGCATCTCTTCACGTTTTTCTAGACAGACCAGTGTGACTTCTTGAGCGCCGGTGCGTTTGGCGGTTAAGGCCACATCTATGGCTACGTTTCCACCACCGATCACGATGGTCTTCTTTCCCACATCGACCTTATTGCCGAGGGCTGCATCGCGTAGAAAATCTACGCCTTTCAAGACACCGGGGAGGTCTTCCCCTTCCACATTTAATCGACGGCTCAGGTGAAGCCCCGTGGCGATAAAAGCGGCTTGAAATCCGTCTTTTTCCAATGACTCCAATGTAATATCTTTCCCGAAGGTGATGCCCGTTTTGATCTCAACGCCCATATCCTGGATAATCTTGATTTCGGCCGCTAATAGGTCGCGGGGGAGCCGGTATGCTGGAATACCCACGGCCATCATGCCTCCGGCCACAGGCAGTTTCTCAAAGACCGTCGGTTGATAACCCTGTAATCGTAGAAAATAGGCGGCCGCAAGTCCTGCGGGACCTGCTCCGATAATGGCAATTTTTTCATCCCGGTTTTCGGTTACATCAGGAACGTAGGGGTTCTTACTCTTCAGGTCCACATCCGCGATAAAACGGTGAAGGTATTGAATGGCAATGGGTTCTTCCACATCCCCACGGGTGCAGATCCCTTCACAAGGGTGGTGACATACGCGCCCGCATATGGCGGGGAAGGGGTGGGATGTTTTGAATAATTCCAAGGCCTCCCTGTATTTCCCTTGATTGATGAGGGCGATATACCCCTGAATGCTGACATGGGCGGGGCAGGTGGCTTTACAAGGGGCCGTTCCTCTTTTTTCGATGGAGAAAGCACTGGGCATGGCTTGAGGATAGAGTTTATAGGCCGCCTTCCGGTCTCGAAGTCCTTCGTCAAACAGGTTGGGGACGTCAATGGGACAAACTTTCGCGCATTCGCCACACGCCGTACATTTCGATATATCCACATAACGGGGTTTCTCCAAGACCTTGACTTGAAAGTGACCCGCTTCACCGGTGACCTCCTTGATCTCCGTCATGGTCAGGAGATCAATATTGAGATGTCTTCCGCATTCCACCAATTTGGGCGAGATGATGCACATGGAACAGTCATTAGTGGGGAAGGTCTTATCCAATTGAGCCATCACCCCGCCTATGGCTGTTTTCTTCTCCACCAAATAGACCAGATAACCTGAATTGGCCAGATCCAAAGAGGCTTGGATACCCGCGATGCCGGAACCAACGACCATTACGGAACCGGTTACTTTGTTTTCGCTTTCATTTGACATGATCCCTTATCCCTCTTCCAATTGTTTGAACACAATCAAAAAGTCTCAAGTATTATAACCCCAGCTTAAGTTGTATACATGATCCGCCCTCATATCCATACCATACGTTTTTATTCATAAATGATAAAGTTTAGATTTTTTATTATATTCGGTGATTAAAAGTCAAGGCAAAGATGATAAAAAGATAAGCATATTCCATAAGAAGGGAGGGAGAAATGAATTTCATTGACATGGAAATTTACATGAAATTTTTTTATCCAAGATACCCCGAATCTTCTGAGATAGTTGTTCCATTCCGAAAGGCTTCTGGATAAAACCATTACACCCTCTTTTTAGTATTTCCTGCGCTTCTCCTTCAATGCTGTATCCGCTGGATAAAAGGACCTGTACATGGGGGTTGATTGATTTCATCCTATCATAGACCTCGCCCCCTCCCATTTCCGGCATGACCATATCCAGTATGACCAGATCTATTCGATCATGATTCATCTCATATATTTCCAGGGCCTCTTTCCCGCTATTAGCCGTCAATATCCTATATCCCATCCTTTCTATTATCTCCTTACCGACATGGATGATCATGCCTTCATCATCCACCAGAAGAATCGTTTCCGAACCCCTCAATATCTCATCAGTCAACCCGAATTCGTCCTTGATCTCCGTATTTATTGCCGGGAGATAGATATCAAACTTGGATCCTTTCCCCTTTTTACTAAAGACCTTGATGGCGCCATGATGTCCTCGGATGATGCTGTATGCTGACGCAAGTCCCAACCCGATTCCCCTGCCGACTTTTTTGGTGGAAAAGAATGGTTCAAATATCCTTTGCAGGATCTTTTCATCCATGCCGATACCGGTATCAGCTATGGAAATTTTGACGAATTCACCCATTTCCACACCGATTGACATGGCGTCATATCTATTTAAAACAACATTTTCCGTTCGAATGTCCAGGTTACCTTTTCCCGACATGGCCTGTGCGGCATTGGTGTAGATATTGGAAATGACCTGTTCAATTTGAGGCTGGTCTACCTTGACCGGCCACAGTTTTTCTTCCAGCATTTCATGTAGGACAACATGTTTTTCAGCATATTCAAATACCCGATTCATCCTTTTCATGATGATATTGAGATCGGTTATCTGTTCATGACGAAATTCGATTTTCGAAAAATCCAGGAGTTGTCCCGCAAGCTCCGCTGCGCGCATGACGCATTCCTCGATCCCTTTGAGGTGTTCGAAGTTTGGATGGTGCGCATCCGTGTTAAGCATCATCAAAGAGGCGCGTCCTTGGATCCCCATAAGCAAGTTATTAAAATCATGCGCAATCCCGCCCGCGAGGGTTCTAACGGCCTCCATTTTTTGGGCTTGGTGGGATTCGGCCTCTATTTTCTTTATTTTTTCTTCTGTTCGTCCCCACTGCAGAAGATTATTCAAACAAGTATTTAATTTAACATCATCGGAGACTCGACCCTGAAGATACCCCGGAGACTCGTAATAGAAGTTATTGAAGATCTCCGTTCCAATAATGACAATCGGATGCGCGGCCATGACGTCCATGAGTACTCTGGGTTTAAACCGATTTTTGGGGTATTGGCAAATGGCCAGGCATTTGCTACCCGGGAAAAAATGATTTAGTTCCTCTTCATATTCGATCAGGCGTTGAGATCCGGGCACCCCTTTAAGGGACCATGTCGCCTCCCCGGTTATCCTCAATGCTGAATATCCCTCATCCAATGCTCGTAATGTTTCGGCCTGAAGTAGCTGGATCATTCCAAAAGGACTAAAAAAACCGTCTTTTGTATATAAATCATCCGCCTTTATAGTGACCAGTTGACCTTTTTCTTGGTAAACTTTGATATCCACGCCATCTTTTTCAAGGCGGTTTAGTATATCTTCCTCTGTATGGTTATCTGTGACGTACATGACCTTTTCCTCACGTTCCAGGCCAAGCCGTATAAATGGTTCGAATACAACGCGATGTTCTTCTTCGGTGTCGTAAAAATGGCATAGATGGTCGCCGGGCCCCAGATTCTCAAATCTTTGCTCCAATCTTTTGGAATTTATTTGATAAGACATAGACTCATCCTTGCATGATATTAAAAAAGCTTTTGAATGGGATGTAATGTGACTTCAGAAAAATAAGCAGGCCAACCGGTAGAAGAGGGTCTTAGGCAGATATCAATATATTTCAAAAATCCGAGTCGTTGCGGCATCAAGTAATGAAAAGCAAGTGATTCGCGGGAGAGAAGCCGGGATTTTGAAAATAATAGACATCTTTCAGTCTAAAGGCGGGATTGTTTGTCTTAAACAATTGTTTCATAGGTCAACCACTTGTTTAAGGTTATATGGTTAGGAAAGATTGTTCCGCCCATAAAACGAAAAAATAGTTTTGAAGTCAAGAAAAATCAGAATGAAAAAATTATTTTTGTTTGGTTTTTCTCCGACGAGCAATGTAGTGATATCAATATTTCACATAGGATGAAAGAGATGATCCCCCTTTCCATAGACAGGTAGGAAAGAGGGACATCTGATGGTTAAACAAGGTTTAATCTCAGCCATATTGTGTAATCAGATTATAGCGGTTTGACCCGATCACAAAGATCCACAACAAATTTACCGGCCCTCATCTCTTCTTCGGTTTCACGATATATCTCAAAACAGGGACGATCCGGGGCGGTCTTAGGTATGGCCGTCAACGCTTTCCAGTATAGACTGATAATATCTTACCACCTCTTCACTAAATAATATGCTTGCGTGATTCTCATTAAATCCAATACATTTGGTGGCCTCTGATTGTGCGCGGTGATCCAAAAGGCTTTGCAATGCAATCGTACCGTCATCTCCCCCGTTTACAAGCATGTTCGTGCTCTGGTAACCGAAGAGGAGATAAAATCCAAAATGGGGGGGGAGGGGTTTTTGAAATAGATCCATGATAAATGGACTGCCAGGTGCGAGATCACGCCAAGCAGGAGGATATTGAAAAAGGCCTTTTTCCGGAGCCCGTTTGGCCGAATCAACACCGGCCCAGGGCGTGGCCAGTGAGACAAATAGTTTCAAGTTGAATGCTTTTTTATTTGCGCCATAGCGGTCGATGAATCGTCTGGCAATAAGACCCCCAAGGCTATGTGCCGTGATAATGAGTTCCTCAAATTGAATCCTGGAATGTAAGACCGATAGTTTTTCATAGAGCAGATCCGCAATGGTTTGAAGACGTAACCCTGTGGGATAATAAAAAAACCATGCTTGGTATTTTTCATTATCGATTTTTTCGGCAAAGAACTCCCAATCCCTGGGTGTTCCTCCGGAACCATGAATGAAAAGGATTGGCACCTTGGAAGGGTCGTACGGCGTCAAGCCAAAAATATTGATCCCCAGTTTTTTAATGAACGATGCGATATTCCAGAGTCCCATGGAGCCATATTCTTTGGAGAAGAATATGTGCTCCAGGTTAATCGACCCCTCTTGTTCGAGGCTGTTCAATCCTCCAGTCATCGGAGAGGTGATTTTCAGATCCGTATAGGAGACAAAAGGATTATTTTTGTTTTCCGTGATTTCGAAATCAAGCCCTCCTATGACTTGCTCGGCCACTATGAAAACCGTATGTGGGCGGTCTAATTGACCCACGAATTCATTCTCTTCACACACTTGATTGTTGTTCAGATCTTTAAAGGCGATGATGCGATATTTACCTTCGGGGAGAAAAAGCAAGTAAGGCCCCGGTCTTGCTAGAACGGTGTAATCGGCGATGATATTTGCATTTTGGCTTGGGGAGGCGACGATGATTATGGATTGATGACGATTGGTACGATCGGTTACTTCACCCATTAAAACACCGCATTTAGCAGGGAACGCTTGTTTAATATCTTGAGGTTTGGGATCTTGGGAGCCCACCAGTTTTAATTTTACCTTGGTATACGTCATCTTCAGATAGCTGCATCCAGTTAGAAGCGCAATGATTACACTAACTACCAAAAAGACTTTAACCAACACATGAAGTCGAGACTTTGAGCAGATAATACGCAAAAATTTTATCCTCCGCGCAACCCTTTTTAGGAAAACGATTAGAAACGATATTTGAATACCTCTACATACGGCGTTATATGTGTGTTGTTAAATTGGATGGATTTTATATCCGGCATTCCAATCGACCAATCCTTTGAATCATAGTTCAACAGGGCGGCATGACGGATGGAAGAGATCCGGTGATTATAGGAATCGGACACAGACCAGGAGATTAATACATAAACTCCGCCGATCACCGTTGCGCCCGCAAAGGTGACCGTAAAACGCGAGTCGCCTGCTTTGGCTTGCAAAGGCGTTAAGATCAAAAAAATGATGCATATCATTGGGATGAAAAAATCTTTATTCAGTTTCATACTCTATTTTCCTTTTTTTGAAGGTTTATGAACAGTCTCCGAATAGCATTCACGTAATCGATCTGAAAAAACGACGACGGTGGTGAAATCAGTTAAAACACGATTCATAAGATGCCGTTGTTCCATTAATTTCCGGTTAAGTATTTGCATATGATGAATTTGGGAAACGAAAACGAGACCTTTTGCGAGTGCGTTGATAAGCGTTTACCA
>JAFGGA010000191.1 GCA_016930835.1 Deltaproteobacteria bacterium | reverse complement strand
CTCATTATCAGAATTTCGCTTAAAGGGGGTCAATTTTGGGTTAGCGTTTTCCCTCAAAAGGGGTCAATTTTAAGTTAGCGAAACCATGCTGTTATCGACTTGAATTTTTATTTAATTTTGTATCAAATAATTTCAATAAGTTACACGCAATAATTTAAGGATTTGAATTTATCTTGGACACCACTGAAGTCACCTATATATATCTAAAATTTTTTCTAAATAAAAAAGGTGGCAGGCATTTAACAATGCCCACCACCTTCCTCTTCTAAAAATATTTGGAAAAATTACATAAGATAGCGGCTTCCTTTAAGCCTATAGCTTATGGTAATTGCTTAAATATCTCTCCACCAGGGCCACGAATAGTATAAGTGATGGCTTGACTCCCAGCGTCCTGGTTCCATGCATACATATTATAATAAGTGGCTGTTCCAGAAAGAAGAGTAAGCACCACGCCTGAAGATGTACTAACACCATAATTTCCAGTGACATTGGCTATAACATTAGTGTATGTATCATTATCCACATAATAGCCTTCCTGAGCTGTGATAGCATTTCTTAGATCCGCGTTTGCTGCAGCATTGTATGATCTGGCTCGATAGGCAGTAAACTGTGGGATAGCAATAGCTGCCAATATACCGATGATGGCGATAACGATCATTAGCTCAATTAATGTAAAACCTTTTTCATTTCTTTTGGGTACTTTCATTTTTTTATCCTCCTAACAAATTGTTAAACATTGATCATGATCAAGATTTAAAACAATACTTAGTTTTGGAAATTCGCCTCCTTTCAGAATTTGGTTAAATCGTTAGATGGTTAATAAATTGAATTCTTCGCCGCGGTTTGTTTTCATTCATACAAATAATATGCCAAAAGGGGGAAAGACTCTCCTGAAAAAATTAACACATAAATATCAGGGAGTTGAACCAGTTCCTCATTTAAAAAATTTGGCTTTCTCCGGCAAGAATTTGGCTGGTCATCTACGAATAGGGCATTTTCAACGGCAGGCGGGGAAATTCAACAAGGTTTTGAAAGTAACCGCGGAAACACACTGACCGACGCAACCTGTCAAATATCCAAATATAGAAAATAACATTCCTGGCGGATTCCGCCCTAACCTTCCATCCAATTTTCCATCATTAAATCGGGAATGTTTCTAAAATGTTTTATATTCCCGGTAATGAGCGTCATTTTATGTTGAATGGAAATCGCAGCTATACGTAGATCAGGTTCACTTTTTGAGAGCCCCTTTTTCTCTAAATGTGCTTTTAACCTTCCATATATCTTGCCGCTTTCAAAATCAAATGGAAGAACGTTTAGGTTGGGAAAGACCTTATTTTCATAAACCTGCAGGATCTTCTCCCTTCGATCTGATCGATAAGCCCCAAAATAGATCTCAGAAACATTAATAGCGGTAGTAAATTGCAGTTCTCTTGGAATAATCTCTAATCTTTTTAATAAATTTGGTGATGGGTATTTCTTTAAGACATTACTTAGGGTATCGGTATCAAAGATATACATGGCCAATCGTGCGGGTTGAAAGATCCCGGCTACAGGATTTAAAAGGAAAGGGTCTAAAAATCTTCTACTGAGCGCTCCGTAGACTCTCTTCTTGCTCGATATATATCATCAATAAAATTATTCAATTCTTCCATATCAGCTAAAGCGCCTTTCGCTGCAATCAGTCCCTCATTTTTATCCGATTCGGTCCACTTTTGGATATAATCTTCATAAGGGACTACCACCGCGACATTTCTCCCTTTTCTTTTTATGGTTATTCGTTCATGGGCAAAGATGACGCGACTAATTATGGAGGATAATTTTGCTTTGGCTTCGGTTAAATTATAGCTCTGCATAGTGTTTACCTTTAGAATCTGATTATGGTATTATAATGTAGTCTATTAGACTATGTCAATCGTCTTTTCATAGGCCCGATATTTTATTCATACCGATCGAAATGAAGTTTAAGCACGAATAAAAGTTTCTCAATAACAAAAGCTAACAAAAAAATGTATCTACAGTTGTCTGCGTGGTTCAGTGGTTATACAATTTGATGTGCGTTAACTCATCTTTAGTTTTGAAAGTCGATATCGAAATGCCTCAAAACTCAACCCTAACAATTCAGCCGCCTTTTGTTTTGACCCATGCGCCAATTTCATGGCGTTGATAATATAATCTTTTTCAGCTTCCGCCATGACCTCATCTAGATCGATCCCCTCCGAAGTCAAATCCGTGCGGCGTCTGCCCTCGCCATGACGCTCTTGGTGAAAATGGGATAAAGTCAAGCTGTCGGGTAAGACAATATTTGAGGTCTCCAAGGCCACGCTTCTTTCAATTATATTTTCCAATTCTCTCACATTTCCGGGGAACGGATATTGACCAAGGATATCCATAGCATATGCGGATATCTTTTGGACATCCTTACCAAGCTCTTTAGAATATTTTTCCAAAAAAAATTGCCCCAATAGAGGCAGATCCCCTTCCCTTTCACGTAGAGGTGGCATCTTAATATGGATAACATTAAGTCGAAAATAAAGGTCCTCCCGGAATCTTTTTTCTATGACCTCTTGTTCCAGATTCTTGTTGGTGGCCGAAATGATCCGAACATCCACTCTTTTTTCTTCTGTTCCACCCACGGCCGTAAACGTGCGCTCCTGGATGACCCGCAGCAGCTTGACCTGAATCAGAGGTGGAAGCTCCCCGACTTCATCTAAAAATACCGTCCCGCCGTCACCCGCCTCAAATAGCCCCTCTTTGTCCGTGGCTGCACCGGTGAAGGCCCCCTTTTTATACCCGAACAGCTCACTTTCTATAAGGGTTTCCGGAATGCCTGCACAGTTAATGACCACAAACGGTTTATCTTTTCGAGGGCTTTGTTCGTGTACGGCCTTGGCCACTAGCTCTTTTCCTGTCCCGCTCTCTCCTGAAATGAGGATATTGGTCTTGGTCTTGGCCACTCTCTCAATAAGATCATAGATCTGCCTCATCCGGGGGCTTTCACCGATCAAACATCCGAAATGTTGTTTATCCTTGTCTGTTCCGTTTTCGGTTTCTATGGATATGGATCGCTTCGATTTTAAAGTATCACTCACGATTTTTTTAAATTCTTTGACCTTAAACGGTTTGGGGATATAATCATACGCCCCTTCTCGCATGGCCTCCACGGCCGTCTCAGCACTGGCAAAGGCCGAGATCATGACCACCATGGTCTCCGGGCTCACTTCCTTGGTTTTTTTAAGAACATCAATCCCGTCCACATCCTTCATACGGATATCGGTTATGACCAGGTCAAACCGCTGGTCCATGAGCATCCGGCATCCTTGCTCGCCACTCTCCGCAATTGAAACCTGATATCCCTCCTTGGTCAGAAGGATCTCGAGGAACTCTCTCATGCTGGTGTCATCATCAACGACTAGTATGTTCTGCATCTCGCTCCCAAACAACTCGACCATCCACCATGGTCAATGTGTTTCTACCCTTCAATTTTTTTCCGATGAATGGTGAATTCTTGCTCTTGGAGTGAATGTTCTCAATATTAAAAACATATTCAGCATCCGAATCAATGACTGTCAGGTCGGCTGAATCACCTTCTTTAATGGCTCCTCCACCAATTCCTAGAATAGCCGCCGGATTAATGGTCCATTTTTTGATCGCCTCGGGCAAAGTCAGCACTCCTTCCCTGACCAAAGCCAATGTCAATGGAACAGCCGTCTCCAACCCGATAATCCCAAAGGCGGCCAGATCAAATTCCACATCCTTTTCAAGGCTGCTGTGGGGGGCGTGATCCGTTGCAATCACATCTATGACACCCTCCTTGAGGCCAACCTTGATGGCCGCCACATCTTCAGGGGTTCGGAGAGGTGGGTTCATCTTGGCATTGGGATCATAACCCATGACGGCCGTATGATCCAGGCTAAAATAGTGGGGCGCGGTCTCGGCCGTAACCGGGATACCATCTTCTTTTGCCCTTCGGATAGACCGAACAGATCCTGCCGTACTCACATGGGCGATATGCACAGGGCATCCGGTTAGTCTGGCCAAAGATATCTCGCGTTGGATCATGATCTCTTCACTGGCTGAAGGGATGCCTTTAAGCCCCATCTGAGTGGAAACCGCCCCCTCGTGCATGACACCGCCAGCGGAAAGATTTTTGTCCTCACAATGGGATATGACAATCAATCCGTGGTATCGCGCATATTCCATAGCCCGTCGCATGAGATCGCTATCGGTTACACAAAACCCGTCGTCCGAGACACCCACGGCCCCGGCTTGTCGAAGATCTCCAAACTCCGTGAGTTCCTCTCCTTTTTGTCCTTTTGTAATAGCCGCTATAGGATATACCTTTAACAAACTCGCCTTCCGCGCCTGCTCCAGGATAAATTCGGTCACGGCTCGGCAATCATTCACCGGATCCGTATTGGGCATACAGGCCAGTGCCGTAAAACCACCCGCCACCCCGGCCATGGCACCTGTGGCAATGGTTTCTTTATATTCGTGTCCCGGCTCCCTCAGGTGGACGTGCATATCAATAAACCCTGGCACAACGATCTTCCCGGTCGCATTGATGGTTCTTGAAACCTGACCCTCATTTTTGAATATCCCTTGTGGTACCAACCTGGAGATCTTTCCATGATCGATAATAATATCCAGCGGTTCTACCATTCCACGATCCGGATGAACCACCTTTCCATTTTTGATCCAGATCATCAATCTCTATTCCCTCCCATGAAGAGACATAACAAGGCCATTCGCACGGCCACCCCATTCGCCACCTGGTCAAGCACGACCGAAAACGGACCATCCATCACATCTGGTGATGCCTCCACTCCGCGGTTTACTGGGCCGGGATGCATAATGATGGCACCTTCCTTTATGTATTTCAATATCTCTTTATTCATGCCGAAAAAAGACGAATACTCCCTTAAACCGGGGAAAAGACATTTACTGTGTCGCTCCATTTGGATACGAAGCAGTATGATCACATCTTGTCCTTGAATGGCTTCACCCGGATGATACATGACCTGCACCCCCATCGATTCAGCCTGAACCGGCATCATTGTCGGTGGGCCGGATAATGTCACCTGCGCCCCCAATTTGGTGAGGGCGTATATTTCGGACCGCGCCACGCGGCTGTGTTCAATATCGCCGATAATAACCACCTTTAGCCCTTCAATCCTTCCCTTCTTTTCCCGAATGGTATACAAATCCAGAAGCGCCTGGGTTGGGTGCTCATTGATGCCGTCACCCGCATTGATAATCCCGATATCGATTTTTCGTGCCAGCATGTAAGGAACACCGCTGGAATAGTGTCGCATGACGATAAGATCCGGGCTCATGGCCTGAATGTTCCGGACCGTATCGATAAGCGTCTCCCCCTTTGTGGTACTGCTTCCCTTGGTTGAAAAACCGACAACATCGGCACTGAGCCTTTTGGCCGCGATCTCAAAAGAAGTTCGCGTTCGGGTGCTTGGTTCATTGAAGAAAAGAACCACGTTTTTTCCCCTCAAAATCGGAACCTTTTTTATATCACGACCTGAGATCTCTTTTAATGATTCCGCCGCGTCCAAGATCGTATAAATATCTTCAACGGATAACTGTTTGATACTCACGAGGTGTTTATGATTGAACATAACCATCGAGATCTCATCTTATTACGGCAAAAAAAACCCCCTTACCGAAAAACCGGTGAGGAGGCCGAACTGATTCCTGGCGGTCACATCTGCCATGTTAAGATGCCATAAAAATGGTTTTTATCTTAATATGTATTTATCAATAATAGAGATTGATCTACTCCGAACGAAAAATAATATAGGGATCCATCTATTTGAAATTTAATTGGAGGCCTTTTTCTTTGTTGTTTTCTTCTCTTCATCCTCAGGCAATAGCTGAATGATGGATACTGGAGCGGCATCTCCCCTCCTGATCCCTTTCTTTATGATCCTTAGATAACCACCCTGGCGATTGAGAAAACGATCTTTAATCTCTCCAAATAATCTATGGATCACGGTCTTATCTTTCATATAGGATAAGGCCATTCGTCTGGAATGTAGGTCTCCCCTCTTGGCCAGACTGATCATCTTTTCAGCTATAGGCTTCAACTCCTTTGCCTTTGCATCGGTTGTTGTAATCTGTTCGTGTTTAAAAAGGGAGGTTACCATGTTCCTAAACATCGCCTTCCTATGGCTGGAATCCCGGCCCAATCCCCTTCCTCTTTTTTTATGTCTCATAGTTATTCAATTTCCTCTTCGTCTTCATCCATTTCTTGGATGTCTTTGGCTCTTTCACTCAGGGGTCTTGTGGATGGAAAATCCTCCAAAGCCATCCCTAAACTGAGTCCCATTTCAGAAAGTATGGCCTTGATCTCGTTTAAAGACTTTCTGCCAAAATTTTTTGTCTTAAGCATCTCCGCTTCGGTTTTCTGAACCAATTCGCCTATTAGGGTAATTTCAGCATTTTTTAAACAATTGGCCGATCTTACGGATAACTCCAACTCGGATACAGGTCTGAAGAGGTTTTCATTCATTCTTTCACCCTCTTCTTCCTCTTCTTTTTCAACCGGTTCAGGTTCTTCTTCAAAGTTAATGAACGGGGTCATCTGCTCTTTTAAAATCTTTGCGCCATAGGCCACTGCATCTTCGGGTAAAACACTTCCATCCGTCCAGACTTCCAATGTCAATTTATCAAAATCTGTTATTTGACCAACTCGGGCATTGGTCACAACATAATTGACCTTCTTGATCGGGGAAAAAAGGGCATCAAGAAGAATCACACCAATGGGATGGTTTTTCCCCTTTTCCTTCTCGGCCGGAGCATAACCCTTCCCCATCTTGACGACCATTTCCATGCTCAACTTCCCTTTTTTACTTAAGGTCGCTATATGCTGTTCGGGATTGAGAATGACGACTGAATCATCTTTTTCAATATCACCCGCCGTGACAGCCCCTTCCTCTTCCCTGGATAATCGCAAAAAGGCCTCTTCGGAATCCCTAAGTTTTAACTTAACCTCTTTGAGGTTGAGAAGAATATCCGTGACGTCTTCGATCACCCCCGGGATGGTAGAAAACTCATGGACCACACCGTCGAACTTCACGGAAACAATAGCTGCCCCTTGAAGCGATGATAAAAGAATACGTCGCAACGAATTTCCTATGGTGATCCCGAATCCCCTTTCCAAGGGTTCACAGACAAATTTCCCATAGGAATTTGACCGATTTTCTTCATCGATTATGATGCTTTTTGGTCGAATGAGTTCTCGCCAATTTTTTGCTTTTAGATCTCCCAAAAAAATACCTCCACTATGATAGAATTGATATTTACGGAAACACCTTCAACGCCTATTTTGAATACAACTCAACAATAAGTTGCTCTTGAATCGGCATTGTAAGGTCTTCCCTATTGGGAATAGACTTTAAGGTTCCTCGAAAATGTTCTTTTTCAATCTCTATCCAGTTTGGGATCCCCCGCCTTATGACCGTTTCCACTGCGTCCACAATTGATTGGACTTTCCGGCTACCCTCTTTTACGGCGACTACGTCACCAACCTTAATCTGAAAAGAAGGAATGTTGACTTTCTGGTCATTCACGGTAAAGTGATTATGCCTGACGAGTTGCCTCGCTTGTTTTCTGGAAGACGCAAATCCCATTCGATAAACGATATTATCCAGCCTGCATTCAAGGAGGATTAGGAGGTTAATACCGGTAATACCTTTTTTCTTTTCAGCCTGATAATAGTATCTTCTGAATTGGCCTTCTAAGACGCCGTAAATTCTTTTTACTTTTTGTTTTTCCCTCAACTGCAAACGATAATCGGAATATTTTCCACCCCGTCGCTGGCCGTGTTGCCCGGGGGCATAAGGTCGGCGTTCAAAAGCGCATTTATCACCATAACATCGATCACCCTTGATAAAAAGTTTTAGATTTTCTCGCCGGCATAATCGACATGCTGAACCGGTATATCTGGCCAAATCAGACCTCCTTTTTTTCAATAATCAATGAACAGTGATTAAAAACCAGTACTCATTGATAATTGATCATTGATAATTGACTATACTCTTCTTCGTTTCGGCGGACGACAACCATTATGTGGTATAGGTGTTACATCCCGGATAAGATTCACCGTAAAGCCTTCCATCTGAAGCGCTCTTAAAGCCGCTTCCCTACCCACACCCGGTCCTTTCACCCGAACTTCTGCCGTTCTCATCCCATGTTCCATGGCCAGTTTAAGGGCACCCTGAGCAGCCAACTGGGCCGCAAACGGCGTGCTTTTACGAGATCCCTTGAATCCCTGCCTGCCTGCACTAGATGAGGCAACGACATTTCCGTTATTGTCCGTAATGGTCACAATCGTATTGTTAAACGTAGAATGGATATGAATGATACCTGTCGGAACATTCTTTTTTTCTTTTTTGACTTTCTGTCCTTTTCTTGCTCTTTTAGCCATATCTTTTCCTTAATATCTACTTTTTCTTTTTCCCAACAGCCGACCGGCGGGGGCCTTTGCGGGTCCTGGCATTAGTACTGGTTCTTTGTCCTCTCACTGGCAAACCTTTTCGGTGACGCAACCCCCTATAGACACCAAGATCCATCAATCGTTTGATGTTCATGGATACTTCACGCCTTAAATCACCTTCAACCTTATATTTCTCATCAATGATTTTTCTGATACCGGTTATCTGACCTTCCGTTAAATCATCCGATTTAAGGTCGCAATCAATACCCGCTTCATTGAGTATTTTTTGAGACCTGCTTCTCCCGATGCCGTAAATATAAGTTAGCGCGATCTCAATTCTTTTATTTTTTGGTAAATCAACACCGGATATTCTGGCCAATCTTGGACTCCCTTTTTATGGTATGTAAAAATTGTAATAAAATAAAATATCTTAACTGAATTTCAAGATCCTGGATTCTTGCTGGAAACAAAAAACCTTGCTTCCACAATTTTTAAAAGTTTTCAGACTCTAGTATCCAGCAGCGATTTTACTTTATCCCTTCACGTTATAAATTTCATTGAACATGTTTTTGATAATGAGCAAAAATCATCCCTGTTTTTGCTTATGTCTTTGGTTTTCACAGATTACACGAACGATACCTTTTCGCTTTATTATCTTACATTTATTGCATATTTTTTTTACTGATGTACGTACTTTCATAATGTTCAAATCTCCTCGCCGGATTCGCTACTTTCCCATGGTCCGATAGATGATCCTCCCCCGATTGAGATCATATGGGGATAATTCAACGGAAACCTTATCTCCCGGAAGTATCTTAATATAATGCATTCTCATTTTGCCTGAGATGTGGGCCAATAAACGATGACCGTTCTCCAATTCAACTCGGAACATGGCATTTGGCAGTGTTTCAACCACAATCCCTTCCACTTCAATAGAGCCTTCTTTCGCCATAATATATCTTCCGAATTATCTCACCCTGCCAAATCCCTTTTTCATGAATCCTTCGTAATGTCTCGTTAACATGTGTGATTCTATCTGCGTCGAAGTATCCATGGCCACGCCCACGACAATCAGAAGGGCCGTTCCACCAAAACTAAATGGGATATTGAAATACCGTGTTAAAAGGATCGGCAACACACACACCGCGGAGACATAGATGGCACCACTTAGGGTTAATCGGGTCAATACCCGATCAATATATTCTGCCGTGTTTTTACCGGCGCGGATACCTGGTATGAAACCCCCGTTCTTTTTCATATTATCCGCCACATCCACCGGGTTGTATTGAACCGCCGTATAAAAATAACAGAAGAAGATGATTAATACGACATAAACCAGGATCTGGATGGGATGTCCCCAGCTCAAAAGGTTAACAATATATTCAAGCCAAGGGATATCTTTATCTCCTATAAAGGGCGCAACGGTTGCGGGAAACATCAGTATGGATGAGGCAAATATCGGCGGAATGACTCCAGCGGAATTAATTTTAAGCGGTAAATGGGTGCTAGCGCCGCCATACATCTTCCGCCCGATGATCCGTTTTGCATATTGAACAGGAATTCTCCTTTGACCTCTTTCCATAAAAACGATAAAACCGACTACTAACACCATAAAAACAACGATCAGAACCATTGCAAAAGGTGACATTTGACGGGCCTCCACCATTCGAAACGCGTTAAATGCCCCACTGGGAAATCGAGCCACAATACCCGAAAAGATGATCAAAGATATACCATTCCCGATGCCCCGTTCTGTAATCTGTTCCCCGAGCCACATCAAAAAGGCCGTGCCGGCCGTAAATGTCAGCACGGCAAGAAAATAAAAACTTAAAGGATTAATCAGGACAAACCCGTTTCTCTCCAGCCCGAACGCGATACCGAATCCTTGGATCATACTGAGAATAACGGTCCCATATCTTGTATATTGCGTAATCCTTTTTCTACCTTGCTCTCCTTCTTTTTTCAGCTTCTCCAGATAAGGAACAACAATGGTCAATAACTGTAAAATGATCGACGCACTGATATAAGGCATGATACCCAATGCCATCACGGACATCTGCTCCAGGGCGCCGCCCGTGAACATATCGACCATGCCCAGCAAACCGCCCTGCTGTCTGCTGAATAAATCCGCTAATGCCGTACGATTAATCCCTGGAGTAGGGATCATGCATCCGATACGATAAACGGCCAACATCAGTAATGTAAAAATAATCCGTTTCTTCAGCTCTGGGATCTTGGGAATATTTTGGAAACCACCGATCATAATCTATTATTGATATCCTTCATATAATTAATGAGTGCCTCTATATTTTTTCCCCCAATGGTTTCACCCTTTATAATAAACTTGGAAATGGGTTGGGGAAAAAGGAGTCCAGGGCTCCAGGATTCAGGGATTCAACTTTTATTCCTTGAAGAACTCCCTTTCTACAATCGAAAAAGTGATTCCACAAACAGTTTATATCTTTATCAAAGGCTTTGATTCTTTTTGATAGTTGAGCAATTCACTCGCATCCTTGTATCCATATCATCAAATAATCCATTTGAAGATGATGCGAAATTCTCAGTCTATACAAAATCCTTGCTTAAAAGACTTCGCTAAATCAGCTCAACTTTACCGCCTGCAGCTTGGACCTTTTGTATGGCTATCTTACTTGCCCTATGTATCTTAATCTTTAAAGGTTGTTTAATCTCACCCATCCCTAATAACTTGACCATTTTTTTGGAATTCTTGATGACACCGGCGTTTTTTAGACTCTGTGCGTTAATATCGGCATTGGATTCGAACCGTTGAAGATCTTTGATGTTGATTAAGGCGTATTCTTTTTTAAAGATATTCGTGAAACCACGTTTCGGTAGTCTTCTTTGCAGAGGCATTTGACCACCCTCGAAACCAGGAGGTGTTCCTCCTCCAGAGCGAGCATTCTGCCCTTTGTGTCCCCGACAGGACGTCTTTCCGTGACCGGAACCGGGACCTCTCCCTACTCTTTTTTTCCGTCTCCTTGACCCTTTGGCCGGAGAAAGATCATTGATTCTCATTGTTATCACCCGATACTAAGCGTCAACCTTAACCATAAATAAGACCTTGTTGATCATTCCTCTTATGGCAGGTGTATTCTTTAGACTGACCGTTTTATATAATTTTGTTAACCCCAGACCCCTTAATGTCGCGCGAGTCTTTTTGTCTTTTCCGATCCCGCTTTTTATCAGGGTCACTTTAATAATATCTGACATGGCAACAACTCTTCCATTTTTAATGTAAAAGCTCTTCTACCGTCTTTCCTCTACGTTTGGCGATTTCATCCGGGCTACGCAGCGATTGAAGTCCTTTAAGGGTAGCCCTTACAAGATTATGCGGATTATGGGACCCAAGGCACTTGGTTAAAATATTCTGAACGCCGGCCGCTTCCAATACAGCCCGAACCGCTCCACCCGCGATAATGCCTGTTCCCGGCCCCGCAGGTTTGATTAATACACTTCCGGCTCCCCATTTCCCGATAGCTTCATGGGGAATGCTACCATCCACAATATGAACAGATTGCATATTCTTTCTCGCCTTCTCGGTGCCCTTCCGAATGGCCTCTGGAACCTCGTTGGCTTTTCCCAGGCCTCCACCCACCTTCCCTTTGCCATCACCGACGATAACGATCGCGCTAAAACTAAAACGTCGGCCGCCCTTTACAACCTTTGCCACACGACTAATATGTACAACCTTTTCAATTAGTTCAACATCATTATATTCATTCACCAAAGGCTTTCTCCCTCTTCTCATTTATGGTAAAAAGAAAATTTCCGTGAACATGTCATGGCGTCAAAATTCAAGTCCACCCTCTCTGGCGGCTTCTGCAAGGGCCTTGATACGGCCGTGATATAAAAAGCCGTTTCTATCAAATACAACCTTTTTAATGCCCTTCTCCAATGCGCGAGCCGCTATGGATTTTCCTACAATAGAGGCCCCTTCCCGATTACTTTCTTTTCCGTTTATCTGGGGTTGGATTTCTTTTGAAAGAGAGGATGCAGCAATAAGGGTCCTTGCCGTTGAATCGTCAATGATCTGAGCATATATATGATTTAGAGTTCGAAAAACGCATAACCTTGGCCTTTTCGGAACACCTTTAATCCCTTTTCGAACTCTTTTCTTTCTTTTCAGCCTAGCGTCGGCCCTTCTTATGGTTCGCATATGTACAACCTATTTTTCCTTTTCGTTATGAACCCTGAAACAATAGACAGAATCGTCCAACTACTTATTTGGCCCCTGTTTTGCCGGCCTTTCGTTTTATTATCTCATCTGCGTATCTGATCCCTTTACCTTTATAAGGTTCGGGTCTTCTAAAACTTCGTATCTTTGCGGCGGTTCTTCCCAATATTTCTTTATCGATTCCGGATAGGGTAATTCTTGTTTTTTCGATCCTGGCATCGATTCCATTCGGTAGTTCATATAAAATGGGGTGAGAATATCCAAGATGAAAAGTGGCTGTCCTGCCTGATAATTCAGCCTTATAACCCACTCCCACGACATCTAGTACCCTTTCAAATCCTTTGCTCACTCCGGCCACCATATTGAATACCAATGCCCGGAAAAGGCCATGCAAGGATTTGGACTCTTTCGTTTCATCCTCGACCGAAACCTTAATCCGATCTTCTTCGATGGTGATATTGACCTTGGGATGTATCTGTCGAGTTAATTGACCCTTAGGTCCCTTAACCGTTAAAACATCCTCTTTCAGATCTATCTTCACATCTTTGGGTATCAATATAGGCATTTTGCCTATGCGTGACATTCAAGACCTCCTCTTGTACCGGCCAAAGACCGACATATTCGCTTTATAGAACTAAGCATGAAGCAGTTACCATACCGAACACAATATTTCACCACCGATTCCGATCTTACGCGCTTCTTTATCGGTGATGACACCCTTTGAGGTTGAGAGGATATTGATGCCGTACCCATTTAATGATTTAGGAACCTTATCATGTTTGGTATAGATACGGCAGCCGGGTTTACTGATCCTTTTCAGTCCATCGATAAGGGGAACCCCCTTTTCGTCATATTTAAAAAAGATCCGAATCATACCCTGCCGTTTATCGGTAATGATTTTATAATTCTTTATAAATCCTTCTGATTTTAAAACCTTCGCGATGTCGACTTTTAATCGTGAACGCGGGATGTCCACTGTATCATAAGAAGCCATGATGGCATTTCTTATTCTCGTCAACATATCAGCAATGGGATCCGTCATAGTCATGGAAACGACTCCATATTATAAATTTCTTAATCCTTGTTTATCACAATACAAAGGAAACGGCCAAAATGCTAGACCGCATGTACTCCTTTTACCAGCTTGATTTAACCACCCCCGGTATCTCACCCTTTAAGGCCATATTTCGGAAGCAAATTCGGCAAATGCCAAACTTTCTCAAAAAGGCTCTTGGCCTACCACAAATCGGGCAACGATTATAACGACGAGCAGTGAATTTCTGCCTCCTATTAGCTTTAGCAATGAGGGACTTTTTAGCCAAGATGACCTCCACCTTAATTTCTAAACGGCATTCCTAATAGTTTTAACAAAAAATGTCCTTCGATATCCGTTTTAGCGGTTGAAACAATCGAGATATTTAAACCCTTTATTTTATCTATTTTGTCGTAATCTATTTCGGGGAAAATGATATGTTCTTTAATACCAATGGTGCAGTTTGCTCTACCATCAAAGACCTTTTCTGATAACCCCCTAAAATCACGGACCCTTGGGAGCGCTATGTTAAACAATTTATCCAAAAAGTCGTACATCTTGTCGCGCCTTAAGGTGACCATACATCCAATGGGCATGCCTTCTCTGAGTTTAAATCCGGCGATGGATCTTCTCGCTTTAGTGATGACGGGTTTTTGCCCGGATATTAGCGCTAGTTCTTCAGCGCCTTTATCCAATACTTTTATATTATATATGGCTTCACCAAGACCCATATTTAATACGACCTTTTCTAGCCGGGGTACCGCCATAAGACTTTTATAGCCAAACTCTTTAATCATGGCCGGTATCACTTCTTTTTCATACTTTTCTTTTAACCGAGACAATGGTGCCTCCTTAAAACATCCTCATTATTGAATGAGAGGCCTAGAATATAACACGACATTGATAATATATTTTGAATAATGGGTGTTCACCTCTTTCCTTTAATAAGAAAGAAAAGAGGTTAGTCAGTTAACAATTCATTGCATTTTTTACAGAACCTCACCTTTGTTCCATCATCAAGGATACGTTTTCCAATCCTCGTCGGCTCTGCACACTTTGCACAGATAATCATCAAATTTGAAATATGAATAGGTGCCTCTTTCTCGATGATGCCTCCCTGGGCGGTTTTGGGTCCTGGTCTGGAGTGCCTCTTGACCATATTCGCTTTTTCCACAATAGCGCGATCCTTTACCAGATCCACTTTTAGAACGGTTCCAATCTTGCCTTTTTCTTTTCCGGCAAGGACAATGACTTTATCATTCTTTTTTATCAACGGATGTTTTTTAAACACTGATTTTACTCCGCTCACATATCTAAACAATCATGATTGAGATTAAAAGGCGGCCTAAAAGGCAACGGATCTCTATAAGACTTCCGGTGCCAAAGAGATAATCTTCATAAACCGCTTAGCGCGCAATTCACGCGCGACAGGGCCAAAAATCCTCGTTCCAATGGGTTCATTCTGCTGATTAATGAGTACTGCGGAATTGTCATCGAATTTAATAAAAGATCCATCCGGTCTGGGAATCTCTTTGGCCGTTCTAACAATGACGGCCCTCATAACACTGCCTTTTTTTACTTTCGAATTAGGAATAGCCTCTTTAACGGACACGATGACGATATCACCGACACTGGCATACCTTCTTTTCGATCCACCAAGCACCTTGATACACAATAAGGATTTCGCCCCGGAATTGTCGGCGACTTTCATTCTGGTCTCAGTTTGTATCATTTTGCGTTCTCCAAAACATCAGCATCATTACTTTCTAACTCTTCTCGGATACCTCTTTCAATAACTTCAAGAATTTGCCATCTTTTCCTTTTGCTGATGGGTTTGGACTCAATCATCCGGACTCGATCACCGATCTGGCAAAGGTTTTGAGGATCATGCGCCAAGTACTTGGATTGACTCCTTATATATTTCATATATGTCTTGTGTTTTGTTAGATGGCTAACAATAACCACCGCCGTCTTATCCATCTTATTACTAATGACCTCTCCGATCATCTTTTTTCGTGTTCCACGCTTTTTCATCATAGCCCTTTCATTATTCACCGGCAATCTGAAGCGATCTGATGATCGTCTTTACACGGGCCAGGTCTTTTTTCGTCTTATCGATCATTGCGCTATTTCCCAGTTGACCAGTGGCTTTTTGAAATCTAAGGTTAAACAATTCCTGTTTTAATACCTGTTCCTTTTCGGCCAATTCCTCTGTGTTTAACTCTCTAAGTTCTTTCGCTTTCACGATTATGATCTCCTGGAAACAAATCGAGTAGGAAAGGGAAGTTTGTGGCTTGCCAGTCTAAAGGCCTCCGCTGCGGTGTGTTCCCCCACCCCTTCCATCTCATATAGTATTTTTCCGGGTTTTACGACTGCCACCCACCCTTCTGGAGTGCCTTTTCCTTTACCCATCCTCGTCTCTGCTGGTTTCTTGGATACGGGTTTATCCGGAAAGACGCGTATCCAAATTTTTCCACCACGTTTAATGTATCGTGTAACCGCGATACGCGCGGCTTCAATCTGCTGTGAAGACATAAACCCGCATTCAAGAGCCTGTAGACCATATTCTCCGAATTCCAGAGTATTCCCCTTTAAAGCTTTGCCTTTCATGCGACCTTTTTGTTTCTTTCGATATTTAACTTTTTTTGGGCTTAACATCTTTGGACCTAACCTTTTCTCGTTGGCAGTATCTCACCTTTAAAAATCGTCACTTTTACCCCAATCACACCGTAGGTGGTAAAAGCCTCCGCAAAACCGTAATCAATATCCGCTCTTATGGTGTGTAAAGGGACTCTCCCTTTCCGATACCATTCCCGTCGGGCCATTTCCGCGCCGCCTAGTCTTCCGCTGCATGCGACCTTAATCCCTTGAGCACCCATTCGTAATGCGGATGTAACGCTTTTTTTCATGGCCCTACGAAAAGACACCCTTCGTACCAGTTGCAACGCAATGTTTTCCGCTACCAACTGGGCGTCAACCTCGGGCTTTCTGACTTCTTGAATATCAATGAAAACTTCCCTGTCGACATCCTTTTCAAGTTCCTTTTTAAGATTTTGAATCTCGGCTCCTTTTTTCCCAATCACAAGGCCCGGCCGCGCCGTATATATTTTGGCCCTCACTTTATTGGCCGCTCGTTCGATCTCTATCTTTGAAACACCCGCCTGAAATAACTTCTTTTTCAGGAATTTTCGGATATTATGATCTTCCAATACAAAACGACCATATTCTTTTCCGGCGAACCACCTTGAATCCCAATCTTTGTGAATACCCAATCGGAAACCAATTGGATTAACTTTTTGTCCCAAATGCGACCTCCATCAGATCAAAAAACCAATGATAAGATACCATCATTATTGCTCATCCAGGACAACCGTCAGATGGCATGTCCTCTTTCGAATCCTTGTTGCACGTCCCATTGCACGTGGACGAAATCTTTTTAATGTCGGCCCCTCATCAGCATATATTCTATGGATATAGAGATTATCCACATCCACGTTTGAACTCTGCTCCGCGTTCGCGACGGCGGAATCTATTAACTTTTTTAGTATCCTGGATCCTTTTTTTGGAGAAAAACTCAACATATTTAATGCCTCGCCAACATTCTTTCCCCTCACTTGATCCATGATCCATCTGGCTTTCCGAGGTGAAATCCGAACATATTTTGCCGCTGCCCTAGATTTCATTACTTTTTCGCCCCCTTCAATCGGGATTTCTTATCACCTGCATGTCCATAAAAAGTCCTGGTTGGGGCGAATTCCCCAAGTTTATGACCTACCATGTCTTCTGTGACAAATACGGGTAAAAACTTTTTCCCGTTATGCACGGCGAACGTAAGCCCCACAAAGTCAGGTAATATGGTTGACCGCCTCGACCATGTTTTTATGATACCCCTGCTTCTGGTCTGTTGAGCATTCATAGCCTTTTTAAGCAGATGATCATCAACAAATGGTCCCTTTTTTAAAGATCTAGGCAAGATTATCCTCCGTTAATGTCTATCCGACCTTCTAACCTTTTCACATGGTCCCCTTATTCAAGGCCATGGTCTTTAATATCATCATCATGAAAATGCAGTTACAGATACAATTACTTCTGTTTTCGTCTCTTTACAATCAGCTTATCGCTTGCCTTTTTCATCCTCGTTTTATAACCCTTTGTGGGAACACCCCAAGGAGTCACAGGATGACGCCCTCCGGAAGATTTACCTTCACCACCGCCATGCGGATGATCAACCGGATTCATGGCAACACCTCTTACATGGGGCCTTCGCCCGGCCCAACGTTTTCTGCCAGCCTTTCCTATACGAATGCCATTGTGTGCCGAGTTACCCACTTGACCGATTGTGGCTTTACAGCCTAAAGGTATTAGGCGAACCTCTCCTGACGGCAATTTGATCTGTGCGAATCGACCTTCTTTGGCCATTAATTGAGCGTATGCCCCGGCACTTCGGACAATCTGTCCCCCATGGCCCTCATTCAATTCGATATTATGAATCTGCGTGCCCAAAGGAATATCTCGAAGGGGTATGGCATTCCCTGGTCTTATCTCTGCCTT
This sequence comes from Deltaproteobacteria bacterium, assembly GCA_016930835.1. Taxonomy (GTDB): domain Bacteria; phylum Desulfobacterota; class DSM-4660; order Desulfatiglandales; family HGW-15; genus JAFGGA01. The sequence goes on along the minus strand of JAFGGA010000191.1, from coordinate 2,688 downwards.
GGACCCCGAGAGGATCTGATCTCCGACTCGAAGACCCAATGAGGCCAAAATATATCGTTTCTCACCGTCGGTGTAATGCAATAAGGCAATATTTGCTGAACGGTTTGGATCATACTCAATAGAGACAACTCTTGCGGGGATGCTGTCTTTATCACGCTTGAAATCAATTATCCGGTACTGACGCTTGTGGCCTCCACCTCGATGTCTCGACGTCATCCTCCCTGAGGAATTCCTGCCGCCTGTTCTTTTTAATGGCTTTAGCAGACTCTTTTCAGGACTGGTTCGAGTGATTTCCTCAAATGTTGAGTATGTTTGGAACCGTCTTCCAGGCGATGTCGGTTTTTGACTTTTGATAGCCATCTAAAACTCCAAATAGGTATTCATGGCACGACTATTAGGCGTTTTCACCCAAAAGAGACCATTACATCCCTTCAAAAAATTCAATGTGTTTCCCTGGGACCAGAGTTACAGTTGCCTTTTTCCAATCGGGTCTTTTCCCTATATTTCTCCCGACCCTTCGTTTCTTCCCAATTATATTTTGAGTCTTGACATCCAAGACCTTTGTTTTAAAAAGGATCTCAACAGCACGCCTAATCTCTACCTTATTGGCCTTTTTATGGACCTTAAACGTAAATTGATTATGCGAATCCTTCTGCGCATTAGCTTTCTCTGTTATATGAGGTGCGATGATCACTCGATAAATATCCATTAGGGGAGCAATGCCTCCTCTAGCTTGTTAATAACCGGCCGAACTAAAAATAAATGCTCGTGGTTCAAGATATCATACACATTGATACCCTGGTGTCTTAATATCTTTACCCAAGGTACATTTTTTGATGATTTTTCAAGATTTTCATTTTGATCTTCCGTTACGATAAGGACCTTTCTGGCCTTAAAATGCTCCATTACTTGAACAAAACTTTTCGTTTTTATATCGGGAAGATCAAAATTTTCCAGGACAACCAGATAGCCTGACTGAAATTTATCCGCTAGTGCCATGGAAAGTGCTAATTTTTTGACTTTTTTAGATACCTTCCGGGTATATTGTCTTGGAGAAGGTCCAAATGCAACACCACCCCCCCTTCGTGTTGGAGAAGCGGCATCACCTACTCGAGCTCGACCGGTCCCTTTTTGACGCCAAAGTTTATGACCACCAGCCTTTATTTCAGACCGACTTTTTGTTGATGCACACCCGGACCTACGGTTATGGAGTTGGCTGACAACCACCTGATGAAGAATATGCTTTTTAACAAGCTTATTGAATATTTCTTCATTAAGCTCCATTTCCGAAGTCTTTTCCGCCTTTAAATTATATATATTAATCGATGCCATTTTTTTCTTTTTTTAAGGTCTAACTTTTTGAAATTTCGATTACATTATTTACACTGCCCGGAATGGAACCTTTAAGCGCCAAGATGTTCATATCAGGTCTAATATCCAAAATCCTTAAATTTTTAATGGTGACCCTTTGAAAACCCATTCGCCCGGGTAACTTTCGACCCTTATGGACCCTCCCTGGTGAGGTATTTTGGCCTATGGAACCTGGCACTCTATGAGATCTCGACCCATGCGTTTTCCTTCCCCCGGAAAAGCCCCATCTTTTTATTACGCCACTAAATCCTCGACCTTTACTGATGCCAGATATTTTCACTTTGTCACCGATCTGAAAGATATCCGGGAGTATTTCCTGCCCTACCTCAAATTGACTGACATCATCTACGCGGATCTCTTTTAAGATAGAAAACCATTGACCACCAGCAACTTTCAAATGACCTCGTAAAGGACTATTGATTTGCTTCTCTTTTATTGGGTTAAAACCAATTTGAACGGCCTCGTATCCGTCCTTTTCAGACGTTTTTTTCTGGATCACCACGCAGGGTTCCACTTTAACGATCGTAACAGGCACACAAACCCCTTCGTCTAAAAAATAACGTGTCATGCCAAGCTTCTTTCCAAACACTTTATTGATCATAAGAGATCTTTCTCCATTCCATCCCTTTTCCAATCAGGATTAAGATATTCCTGCGAGGCCAACCACTTTATTGATGCTGGATAAGCCATGGGATCAAGTTGCAATGTCTCGAAGGTTTTCTTGTTATGCCGATTGAATCCGTCTCAAGAAGACAAATCTTTGAATCCAGTGTGGGGAATCACTGCAATCGTCTTTTTGAAATTACACTTTCTAAAGCTTTATCTCCACATCCACACCACCGGCCAGATCCAATTTCATAAGGGCATCAACGGTCTGCTGAGTAGGCTCCAAAATGTCTAGAAGACGCTTATGTGTTCGAATCTCAAATTGCTCTCTTGACTTTTTATCGACGTGTGGTGATCGCAATACGCAATATTTGTTTATAACCGTTGGAAGGGGAATGGGCCCGGCCACTTTTGCTCCTGTCTCTTTGACAGTATCGACGATATCCATCGCCGATTGATCTAAAAGTTTATGATCATAAGCCTTTAACCGAATACGAATTTTTTGACTAGCAATTACTTTATCAATCATTTCCCTTCCTTAAAACCTTCTTATTATTTTTAAACTTTATGTGCCCTACAGTATAAATTATATACTAACCTGCATGATTTCCGTGGTTTGGTTGGCTATTCGATGATATCACTGATGACGCCGGCACCGACGGTACGGCCGCCTTCCCGAATGGCAAACCGTAACTCTTTCTCCATCGCTAT
>JAFGGA010000014.1 GCA_016930835.1 Deltaproteobacteria bacterium | reverse complement strand
AGCCGGCATGATAGCCCACTACTACCGGGAAATAACCGGCGAGGGACAATACGTTGATGTGTCAATCCGGGATTGCATGATCAAGGCCACGATCAGCATCCTTCCTGAATGCGAGGTTAATCACCGGGTTATGAAGAGAGGGGGAGTATACTGGGTTATCAGGGATAAACCAAACAAGATGCTCTGGGCCTGTAAAGACGGCTGGATCACATTTCGTCTCCATGGCGGAACTTTTGCGGTCGCTACAAACCGGCAGCTTGTTAACTGGATGGCCGAGGAAAACATGGCTGACGATTTCATGCTGAACGTTGACTGGGAGAATCTGGACATGGATCAGGCGGATGACGAATTGCACATGAAATTTGAGGACCCGGTGGGGAAGTTTTTCATGTCCCATACCAGACAGGAGCTTTTTGACGGAGCACTGGCCAGAGGCATAATGCTTCTGCCTGTGACCAATATTGATGAGGTCGCAAACAGTCCTCAACTGGCATCCCGTCATTACTGGGATGAAGTGGAACATCCGGATTGGAATAAGGGCGTAAAATATCCCGGGGCCTTCATCAAGGCTTCGGGAACGCCATGCTCTAAGAGCAGGCCGGCTCCATCCATTGGTGAACATAATGAAGAGATATACAAGGGAAGGCTGGGCTTTTCCAATGAAGAACTGGCCCTGTTAAAGGCAGCAAATATTATTTAGGAGAGTGTAATTATGCAAAACAAAGCACTAGAAGGTGTGAAGATCCTTGATTTTACCTGGATCGCGGCCGGTCCATTGACCACTATATATCTTGCCAAATGCGGCGCGACCGTCGTTAAGGTTGAATCATTGGCAAAGCCCGACGGAGTTAGAACATCACCGCCCTACATAAAGGGTAAGGCCGGGTTGAGCCGCAGTTTGCAGTTTTCAAATGACAATGCCAATAAATTAAGCATTTCCATTAATTTAAAGCGCCCGAAAGGCCTTGAAATAGCCAAAAGGCTGGTAGCCTGGGCCGATATTGTCGCGGAAAATATGCGACCGGGCGCCATGGAAAAGCTGGGACTGGGTTATGAAGATTTAAAGAAGATAAATCCTTCCATTATCATGTTTCGATCTTCTTTTGCTGGACAAAACGGGCCCCAGAGCAGATTGAGCGTGACAGGAACGGAACTGCAGGGGTTCTGTGGTTTTACGGCCCTTACAGGATACCCTGACCGTGACCCCATACCACCCTGGGGTGCATATACGGATCTGACCGTGCCTGCCTTAAGCGCAGGCATGCTTGCCGGGGCCCTGGACTATAAGCGTAAAACCGGCAAAGGACAATATTTGGATCTGGCGCAGTTCGAAGCCAGTCTGCATTACCTTTCACCAGCGCTTCTTGATTATTCTGTCAACGATAGATCACAGACAAGGAACGGCAACAAATGTGACTATGCGGCTCCCCATGGTGTATTCCGATGCAAGGGCGATGACCGGTGGTGCACTATAGCCATATTTACGGATGAGGAATGGAATTCTTTTATCAAGGCAATAGGCAATCCGGCCTGGACATCAGATCCCGGGTTTGCCACCCTGTTAGAAAGAAAAAAGAACGAGGAAGAGTTGAACAGACTCATTGAAAAATGGACAATCGGCTTTAGCGCGGAAGATGTGATGAATCTGCTGCAAGGCCATGGCATCTCTTCGGGGATTGTGGAAACCGCCGCGGATCTCCTCCAGGACCCGCAGATAAAGACACGGGGGTTTTTAAAAAAACTGGACATCGGTGAAGGGGAAACCCTTTCACACCAGGGCCTGGGGTTTCAGTTTTCCAAAACACCCTATGAAACAAGCACTCCGGGTCCCGGGCTGGGCGAACATACGGAGCAGGTCTGTCGGGAGATATTAAAGATGCCCGATGATGAATTTATTGAACTATTCACTTCAGGTGTGTTTGAATAAGAAACAACCTGCTTCAAACTATCATGGAGGCGTGAACATGGATGCCAGTTACAGTTTAGCAAAGAATCTTGTAAAACTTGGTTATAATGACCTTCCTGCTGAAACGATTGAGATCGCTAAAAAAGATATTCTTGACACACTGGGCGTGGCCATCGCCGGAAGCAGCGAGCCCGGCGGCAAAGAACTCATGACCCTTGTGGGGGAATGGGGAGGCAAGGAGGAAAGCACCATTATCATGTTTGACAGGAAGGTGCCGGCCCCCTTTGCGGCCCTTGTCAACGGCACTACGGCCCACTCCCTGGATTACGACGATGTCATTCTTTCAACCGGACATGTCGGTGTTTCAATAATACCGGCGGCTTTTTCCGTCGCTGAGAGAAAAGGAAAGGTAAAAGGCAGAGATCTGATTGCCGCCGTAGTCCTGGGTATCGACGTTGAGTGCAGGCTGGGAGAAGCAAGCAAACCCCTTGCTCTGGGGCCCGGCTGGTTGTACACTCCTCTGTACGGGGTGTTCGGGGCTGCCGGCGTTGCAGGAAAACTTTTGGATCTGGATGAGGATCAGATGGTAAACGCCTTTGGTATCGCATATTCCCATGCAGCCGGTACACGGCAGCCCGTTGTGGACGGTGCGCTCAGCAAGCGGATGGCGGCTGGAGTGGCATCACAGGCGGGCGTATTCTCGGCATTAGCGGCGAGCAAGGGCATTACCGGTGCCAGGGACTGCTTTGAAGGTAAATTCGGCCTCTTCAATGTGTATCACCGGGGTGAATACAACAAAGAAACTTTATTGGCTGACCTGGGTAAATATTTCCCGATTGTGAACCTGGGTTTGAAGTTATTTCCTGCCTGTTCCGCGACAGAAACGGCCATTGAGGCTACACTTGCGCTTGTTAAGGAACATAATATCAAGCCGGAGGATGTGGAACAGATAATCGTGCATGCCGGTGAATACTCGAGAAATGTCTGTGAACCACTGGAGGTAAAGCAAAATCCCCGGGGAACGGTTGACGCCCAATTCAGCATACCCTGGGTGGTGGCTACGGCCCTGATCAAGGGAAAAGTAACAATAGAGGATTTTACCGCAGAGGCGATAAAAAATAAGCCAATCCTTGAGTTTGCCAGGAAGGTAATACCCATGGTAGACGCTGAAGTTATAGGCAAGGATATCTTTCCTGCTGTAGTTGAAATAAAGATGAAAGACTCAAGTACGGTCTATTCAAGGCGAGAAAATGTCGCCACAGGGCATCCGGACAAACCCCTGGACTGGGAAGCTATGACCAGCAAATTCAGAGACTGCGCCAGACACGGAAGAAAGCCGCTTCCCGGTGAAAAAATAGAATACATAATCCAGGCGATTAACGAACTGGAGAATATTGATGATGTGGGTGAGATTATAGGGTTGCTTGGTTGATAAAATTGCCTTCTATAAAGGTTCATGCTTGTCCAAAATCGGTTTTTTCTTTGGACAGCATTT
>JAFGGA010000190.1 GCA_016930835.1 Deltaproteobacteria bacterium | reverse complement strand
GCCGGGGTCCAGAGTCCCTGTAACTATTTGAAAAGACTGGATTCCGGTCTTCACCGGAATGACAAAAATAAGTGTTTTTCGACTTTTCACGAGACCATCAAATATGAAAATTGGAGAAAGAGGACAGATTACAATCCCCAAGGATTTGCGGGATAAGTATGGTTTTTTCCCAAGCATTGAGATTGAGTTTATCTCCGAAGAAGGGGGCGTCAAAATTCAAAAGAAAACAAGACATAGAAGCCCTATCAAAGAAGTATACGGAATCCTGGGGAAAAAAGGAAGTACCGATAAATATATTGAGGATATTCGAGGCAGATGATCACTTTTGTTGATACAAGTGTTTTGCTTGATGTCTTTTTACCTGATCCGATTCATGGAGAGAACTCTTCAGTCACACTTGAGAAAGTATTTCATGGAGGCTTGTAAAAAAAGTCCTATCATTGTCCTTGAATGTGTAAACGTTGACATCTCCCATTGTTCTCCTACTGGGTTTTACGCCGAACCACGCGCCTGACCTTTCTCCGGGGTCTTCGACGAACAACCCGCTTGGAGCGCGTTTCGGGTTCATCGGTGGGCGTCTCCGCATTTTCTTCATCCCAGGGGAAACGCTGCCAATGATGGCATGTGGCCCGGGGGCATTTCAGGATGGTCTCGCCGGCCCCATTGGATGTTTCCACCAGGAACGGATTATTGCATTTCGGACAGGTCAAATAATAAGGCTTCCCCCAGCTGATAAATCCACATGTCTTTTGTGAACAATGGTAGTAGAGCTTCCCTTTTGCGGTTTTTTCGGGTTTTATCCCGCCGACACGGCATACCGGACATTTAAGCCCCAGTTCCTGTTCAAAGGCAGTGATCCTTTCCTCAATGTCGTCATCATCCACTTGACTGGTTCCACCGTCCTCAAGCGGTTCTTCTTCCTCATCATCGGACTCCGTTTCCCTTTCAATCTCCCGGGTCTTAACGGCTTCTGGGTCCTCAACCGGTGCATTCGTCTCTTTCACGGATTCTTTGGGTGAGGGATCAAAGGAATCGGGTATTTCCGGGGAAACCTCCTTAGCGGAGGCCTCATCCGCTTGTGATGCACTATCCGTGTCTTGAGCCAGGGGAGGCTCTATTGATTCGATTATTGCAGTTGACTTCACACCAGTCATATCCGGTTTGATTTCATCAAATGGAAGCTCTTCTTTTTGATGGTCGAGTGTCTCAAGCATGCGGGTTTCCAGTTGGGAGGTCATGCTCCTGGGCCGTGAGATGGCCGGGGATGGTTCTTTTCCGGAGGGATAGATTTTTTGAACGGCTTTCGTCTTTGATGGTTGCTCTTTTTGGGGTTCGACTTGCGCCTTTTCAACATCCCCTTTTTTGATGGGTACACCTTGCATGATCAACATCTGATCGAACTGATCGAGTGCCATATCCATCTCTTTGCGTCCCATCTGAACCTCATCCATCATTTGCCCGAGATAAGCGACCAGATTCAGGCCGGGCATGCGCGGAAATATGCGATCTAATAATAGAGACATGCTTTTTGTGGATTTATTGGCAAAAAAACGTCCATCATCCGCGACCTTGATATAATTTTTTTCAATCATATCCAATAGCTGGATCTCAAAATCTTCGCCGGTTTCAAGACTGATCTCCTCAAATGCTTCCGTAAGCTTTTCATTGGTATACCGTTCAGGCGGCAGATAAGGGAAACTCTCAATCTCCGTTTCACGCGCGGCGATCATGATAAGGCAGGATACGGTTGAGATATTTAATGGCAAGGCCTCAATGCCATATCGGGTGCCCAAAAGTCTTTCGATATGGTCCCCCAGAATTTTATCGAAGGGTTCGATGATCTCTTGCTGGGTGAGTTGTTTTTGTTCTGTATTCTCTTCCATGAATTTTTATCTTCTTATGCTTTCTTTTCTTTCTTCATAAGCTTGCTTACACGCGATGCCAACCGAGATATCTTGTCAGGTGTTTCATCGTTGGATGAATCGTCCGAAGTCGAATCAATATCTTCTTCGGTATCCATTGAATCCAGCCGGGCTAATGCTTCTTTAAAGGCATTATCGTCATCTTCCTTATCGGGCTCATTTAAATGGGGCTCGATGTCCTCTGCAACCGCGGATTCATGGGGTTCCACCGCATTCGTTGGCAGATCCATCCCATCATTTTGATCTTCATCCACCGCCTCTATGGATTCGATCGATGGTAGATCTTCCATATGCCCTGAGATCTCCTCTTCGTCACCGGATATATTGATGGAGATATATTCTCCATCCCGATTCAATAAAACGGCCAGATTCACTTTCACCTCAAATTCCAACCTGTATGCGACCTGGTTATTATAGGCGACAATGTCACCTTTTTTATATTCGATCTCTTCTTCTATTCCCAACTTGTGTTCTTTCCTGAAGATCTCTTCAATCACACCCCAGTCCAGGTCGGCGGTGATTGCATCAATAAGTTCTTGTTCTCCCGTCTTAATAACATCGGCGTTGGTTATCTTCATGGGAATGTTCCTTTCGCGGGCACTCGATAGTATTCATCCATAATCTAAAGTTTATGGATTTCCATCCTCCGTCGTCACGCCACGCATGACAGATGACGGGCAAGCTATCGGCCCATCAGTATTCAGTGGTCGGCCAAGGATATCAGTTCTTTGGCCAGGTCAAAATAGGATTGAGCGCCTATGGATTTGATATCACGAAACAAGAGTGGCCTCCCGTGAAGGGCGGCCTCCTGTAGATGAATATCCCTGGGGATAATGGTCTTCAATACCCAATCACCCAGCCGGTTTTTGATGTCTTCGGCAATCATCCGGTTGATATTTTCGTTCGAACAAAACATTGTAATCAGAATACCCAAGATCTTGATGTGATGATTCAAAAATTTTTCGAAAACCTCAAATACCTTTAAAAACCGAGTGAGGCCTTCCACGGCGAAGAATTCACATTGTAAAGGTATCAGCAGTGAATCGGCCGCCGTGATCGCGTTTATTGTGAGGAGGTTAATGGAAGGTGGACTGTCGATGATGATGTAGTCATATTGACCATGGAGTTGGCTCAGTAAATTTGACAATAGTGTCTCTCCACCAGTTTGTCTTACGCGGTTCGCTTCAATCGCCACAAGGTTGATATGGGCGGGGATCATGTCCAATGACGGAAGCATATCTTGAAGAATAATTTCATTTATGCCGGCTTCGCCTGTCAGCCCGTTGTAGAGGGTCTTTTTCCCTGATAATTTCCTGATCCCCATACCGATGGTGGCATGGCTTTGGGGATCGATGTCGATCAATAAAGTTTTTTTTTCAGCTACGGCAAAGGCCGCGGCCAGGTTGATGGCTGTCGTGGTTTTTCCGACTCCGCCTTTTTGATTCCCGATACAAATGGTATATCCCATATGAAGTTCGATCAACCGTTAGAGCCTTTGGGCCCGTTCGACCTTCCGTGATGATAAGATAATGTCCTAACCGGTTAAAATTTTTGCAAAACTTATGCCACTGGTTTTTTGTAAAAAGACGGGAAAAACGATCAGATTCGGGATTCTCGATGGAAATAGAGTGGTCTGATCGTCAAAAAAGTGACGGGACATATAGAGTCATCACGCGTCCCCAAGGCCCTTATTCTGACCTTGAATGAGCCAAGTCCATGAAATGGATCAAATAGGCATGATTCCTGCTGCCATCATTTCATGGGGCATTGTTTTTTCAGCAGGCTTTCAAAGCGAATCCATTCATGCCAAGCCTATTCCTAATTGGAGAGCCCTTTAGAGGAGAATTTTGTGCGTTCAATCATCACATTAGCCGGGATCGATGAGGCCGTATCCAACCTCCGATACAGTGAAAAAGCGCTAAAATACAGGCTTATCCAGAGTATCCGGGCTTTTTATACGGATGATATATCCATTGAAACCATTATGGAGATCCCTTCGGATGCCCTGATTCAAAAGCTTTGGGAGACGGGTCATGATCCCATTGCCATTAGAAATCGCAGGAAAAATTTGAGCAGTATCAAGTCATCCATTAATGCTGATTTGAATCGGCTTCATGAGGAAGGAAAAAATTCAGAAGGCATCATTATCGGTCCCGCCAATGTCTTTGATATGTCCGATGAGGCCAAGACCAAGATGCTTGAACGGTTTACCTACGAAACCTCCGGGAATAGCCCCGTTCCCATGTCGCAAATCATGGAGGTATTACAGACCGTGAATCAGATACTGGCCGGACCTGATGAAGGTGACGGGGCCGGAGAGAAAGACGGGATAGAAAAACTGGACCAGTTAAGAGAGATCATACAAAGTCTCGCGAGAAAAGTGGGTCTGGGAGATCTGCCACAACCCCCAGCCAATGTCGCATCAGGAGGGGGCCCTGGTCCCACGGTTATGGATCAAATCATAGGACGCGGTGAAGGGCATGCCGGAGGCGGTAAGATTGGGCCAGGCGATGGTGATGGTATGATGAGCAGGATCTCGGAAGAAGGTTTATCCGGCGGAGATTTGAAAAACGCCAAAACAGGCCTAGATCCCGTGGACACGGTTTTCCCCGAAGGTTCAGGAATTGGATCGAGATCCGTTGTGGATTCGCCGAATTTAGAAGCGGCCCCGGAGGACTCGATCGTTGAAGAAGATGTCGAAGAAATTCTTATAGAAACCGAGGCCGAAGAAAATATAACGGAATCTTTTCAAATAATGGATGATTTTGAGGTCGAGGATCAGATGAAAGAGGAGGATTTTGAAGAAGACCTTGAAGATGAAGAGGTCGTAGAAGAACAGGAGGCGAGTGATGAACTGGTGGAGCCGGATGTTGACGGGGAAATGGAGGATGTTGATCAAGATGAAGTCATCAATGCGGGAGAAGCCGTCGAAACCCTTGAAGAGGATGTGCTAGATGATATTGACCTTGAGGAAGATTCAGAGGAAGTAACCTTTGAAGAAGAATCCGAGGAATTTTCAGGAACTTTAGGGGAGCTTAAGGAAGTCTACGGGGAAGATGATTTAGAAGAAGCAGAGATTGAAGAGGAGGAAGTCTTAGAGGAGGCGGAAGAACCAGGTGATGAAGCGGGGCTCGAAAGCGGAATGGATGAAGGGGATGTGGAGCCCCCCCTTGAAGCAGATCCGGATGAGGTGGTAGAGGAGGAACTGGTCGCGGAGGAAGAACTCGATGTCGTTGAACCGGGATCGGATATGGGGGGAAGAGGTCCTTTTGATGAAAAGATGGAAGAGGAAAATACCGAAGGAAGCACGATCAAAGAGGACTTAGAGGATCAGGATATCAAAGAAGCGGATGCGGATGAGTATGTTGAGGAGGTGTCCGAGTCTGATGATGGTTTGATGGATGGATCTAAGATGGCGTTGGATCAAGAGATTGATGAAGCGCTAGAAACCTTGGATCTTGAGGAAGGCGCTGAAGAAGATCTTATCGAGGACGAGCTGGAAGATGTGGACGCGGAAGAGGAACCGGAAGACGTGGAGATTCTTGACGAACCGGAATCGGAAGAGGGCATGGATGATGCCGATGATATGGAAGACCTGGAAGTGTTGCCCGAGGATGAAGATATCGAGGATAAGCCGGAAGTCGTGGATATGGACGAAGAACCGGAGGAGGTTGTCCTCGAAGAAGGAGTGGACGGGCTTGATATCTCCCTGGCTGATTTGTTGGATGAATACTCGGATGAAGGATTTATCGGGGAAGACGGTATTCGAAAGGCCAAATATTTGGCGGAGGGCTTTAATCATGCCCTGGCGGCCATGGATAAATACTATAACCAATATATTCTCATTCCATCCGGCTATTATAGAGTCGGAGCCAAGACCCCGAAAAACAATGAGATACCTTTAAGAAGGATTCATCTGGAGTCATTCTATATCGGCAAGTTCCCCGTGACCAATGCGCTGTTTGAGGTCTTCGTGGAGAAGACCGGATATCAAACAACCGCGGAACGACTGGGGTATGGTATTGTTTACCACGGCCGTTATCAAAAAGTTATTGATGAAAAAACAGGACTTGAGACCCTAAACTGGCAGTCTTCATCAAGCAGTGATCGCGTTGAGGGGGCCTATTGGTATCAACCACTGGGCCCCGGGAGCACCCTTCATAACAAACGGAATCATCCGGTGGTGCAGGTGAGTCGTGAGGATGCCATGGCATTTGCCGCATGGACGGGGAAACGGCTGCCGACGGAAGATGAATGGGAGGCCGCCGCAAGAACGGCCAAGGGGCTCGAACTGCCTTGGGGAAAAACATTTGATCCTGCTTTTTGTAACATTGAAGAGAGCTATATCGGCGACACCACACCGGTTGATCAATATAAAAAATATGCAAATAAATTCGGCGTCATGGATACCATCGGCAATGTCCTGGAGTGGACTCTGGATCCCATATCCCCATCATCTGAGCCGGTGGGGGAACAGAGGGCCGCCTATATCTTCAAGGGAGGGAGTTGGATCTCCGGGTGCGATGTGCGATTATACAGCCGTATTATCCCCGGGTGGGAGACCCATTCCAATATTATAGGTTTTCGTTGTGTAGCGTACTAATCTATTTAACCATCGCCCCGCTTATCTTTTCCGCCGTCCTTTTGATGGTCTCCATATCCCCCGGTTGTAATTCCCATGCGGATACGGGAAGGGGAGGACCACCCGGGAGGCGGGGTACCAGATGAAGATGATAGTGCATGACCACCTGATTGGCGCCTTTTCCGTTAAGCTGTAGCGCGGCCACACCGGTTGGATGAAGAACCTCTTGAATAGCCCGGATGACTTTTTTTGAAGCCAAATGAACGGCCGCCAAGTCGTCGTCAGAGATTTCCTGGAGATTGGCTGCATGGGCCTTTGGGATCAAGAGGGTATGTCCCTTTGAAATGGGATTGATATCCTCGAAGGCCAAGACCCGCTCATCCTCATAGACCTTAAAGCAAGGGATCTCCCCTTTCACGATTTTACAAAAAATGCAATCTTCCATATTTCCTCCTTTTTTATAATGGGATGCTGGGATGCCGGAGTGTTGGAACAAGAGAAAAGATGCCCTAACCCGATTCTAGCATAGTCGAAGTCATTGGTGTCCAAAATAGATTCAATTTGTGCCTGTCCTCAATTCCATTCGTCGGAGCGATGGGGGCGAATAAAAAGACATGTGGGCTTTTGGGTGTGAACTTAAAAAAAGAGGTCCCCGTCACTCCATCACGCCCGTAACCTTGGTAAAAACACCCGAATGTATTTCAGGAAGTGAACCCGCAAGCTCCTTCAGTGTGTTTAAACGTTTATCATTGCAGACTTCTAGAAGGTATCTCAATGTCTTCAAGGCCGAGGGGATATAGACCTCGAAGGAAGTCTTTTGTCGTGCTTTGGATAGATAAGCAAAGGCTCCCAGTATCTGCAGGTTCCTTTGAATGGCCAGATAGGGATAATATTTCTCAAAGCGTTTGAGCCATGTGGGTTGGTGATCCTTGATCAGCAGGAGGTAGTGCTGAAAGATTTGATCCCTTTCACGCTCCCGGAGGTCCACATAAGGATCGATAAGGATTGACGCCACATCATAGGCGAGCGGCCCCAAACGCGACCCCTGCCAATCGATAATGCTTATCTTATGCTCCGAAACCATAATATTTCGCGACTGAAAGTCCCGGTGGAGGAAATGATGGTTATCCGCCATTGAGGCCATTGAAGCCAAGTGACCGAAAGCTTCTTCAAGATAAGACCAGTCTTGATTCATCCCTAAATAATTACATAAAAAGGCACTCCTGAAGTAATCCGACTCATATCGATGCATGACGGTCTCGTCATATCTTTCCGTTTGCCAGCACCATTCCGTATTAAATCCTTGCGCCCCTTCTATCTGGAGTCGGAACAATATCTCCAATACCCTTTCGTATAAAGGAACCCGATCAACGCGGCCTGTCGCTTCCTCTTGGAAATGTCTGGTCCCGGCGTCTTCGATGATGAACCATCCATTGGACAGGTCGAACCGATAGATTCGAGGGATCGGGAGCCCCTTATTGAACAGGTGATTGCCGATCATGAGATAAGCGATGTTTTCCCTTTTCAGCCAGATGTGGGTCGGGGTATTGGCCACAACCACAAAGGATGGACAATCCTGTTTCATGGGGGTGATCCGATGGAATGTTCTTGTGGATCCGTCACCCACAAGAGAGTGGATTTCGGCCCCTTCGGGAGGGATTCTCCTATCAGTGAGAAATGTATTGATGAACAACATAAAGGATGAATCAGGTTTCATGGCGCCCATCATAGATGATTTTGCAGTGTTGGGCAATGCACATTTAAGGTATGAATTTTGCAGAAAATTGTAAGGTTGAAAAATACATGCAAAAGGATTCAGGGTCACGGCATGGTGTCCGTAAGGCCCGGGGATGGTGCCAACCCTTGAACCAAGGGGCTTGTTCGATGCACAATCTCGAATGAACAATATCGCCCTCCTTTCACGGTTCCTTGAAAAGGGGGGAGAATAACCGTTCGGATTTTTCAAAAGGTTTGGAATGGAAGTCTATGTAGCCCGACAACCCATCTTTAATAAAAAGAAGAAAATCTACGGATATGAGCTGTTATTCAGGGATGGGACGGCTAATTTCTTCTCAGGGATCGATGGAAATACCGCCACATCAAAGGTCCTTTCCAATAGTTTTTTTACCATCGGCATTGAAAAGATCACCGGCAATAAATTGGCGTTTGTGAATTTTACGCGTGATTTATTGATCAGGCATGTCCCAATGTTATTCCCCAACCATATCATGGTAGTGGAGGTTCTGGAAGATGTGGAGCCGGAGGAGAATGTGATAGCCGTATGCCGAGAGATATCGGCCGAAGGGTATCATATCGCCTTGGATGATTTTTTCTTTCGCTCCGAAATGGAACCGCTGGTTGCCATAGCCAATACCATAAAGATCGATTTTCGGGCCACTTCCATCGAAGAGATTGAGGAATATATCCAAAAATTGTCTCGCAATAACCTGTATTTCCTGGCGGAAAAAGTGGAGACCTACGAGGAGTTTCAAAGGGCATTGGCAATGGGGTTTCACTATTTTCAAGGTTATTTCTTTAGTAGGCCCGAGGTGTTAACCGGGCAGGACATTTCCAGCGCTCAGATGAATCTCCTGGAGATCATGGCGGAGGTCAATAAAGAGGACTTCGAGTTCCGAAAGATTGAAAAGATCATAGAACGGGACGTGGCCATATCCTACAAACTTTTACGTTATATGAATTCAGCCTATTTTAGACGGGTTAATGAAATATATTCCATTAATCAGGCTATTGTTTTATTGGGTGAAAACGGGATACGAAGTTTCCTCTCATTGATCGCCATGAGCAAATTAGCCAGCGATAAACCGGATGAATTGGTCCGGAGTTCCATTATTCGGGCGAAATTTTGTGAACTGGTGGGTAAGATGAGCCGAACGGCCGTCAACCCCTCTGAGCTTTTTACCCTGGGGCTTTTTTCCTCCATCGATGCCATATTAAACGACACCATGGAAAATTTGATGGCCAAATTGCCCCTTTCGGAAGCCCTTAAAAAGGCATTGATACATGGTGAGGGGGACCTGAATGACTACCTTCGTCTGGCCGTCAGCTATGAAAGGGGAGACTGGGCCGATGTGTCCGATTTGGAAGAGGCCATGAATCTGGACAAAAAGGATCTCCCCACCTGCTACATGGAGGCCCTAAACTGGGCGGATGCCTTTACGTCCATCTGATAGCAAAAGGCGCATGGCGTGAGGCGCAAGGCCTACAAAAATGAAGTTGACTATTGAAAGACCCCGGGCCGTTCGCGATAAAACTTTTGCCATTTTTTCAGAACTGGCCTTTGCCGGATCGAAACCAGATTACATTTTTCTGGGGTGACTCAAAGCAGGGTCCTGAGGGCCCTGCTTTTTCATGTGATTTGTCCCCGCAGATCCCCATCCACTTCCTGGTTTGACGTCACTATACTGTCTGTGATCGTACAACCCCTTTTGACGCGAACATGATCCCAGATGATGGATCGTCTGATTTCAACCCCTTGTTCCAAGGCGACATGATCGCCGACAACGGCCCATTCCGAGAGTCTCACGGACGGGTGAAGGACGGTATGGGAACCCTGAAAAAACATCTTTGAGCTCCTTCCCAAAACATCCTTGTTCGCTTGAATATAACTTCCGATATTACCGATATCGCGCCAGTAATGTCCCTCCGTGATATATGCACTGATCCGTTTGCCCGAACGGATCAGTCTTCGGTAGCAATCCATGATATCCGAGAACCCTGATTCGGGGATGTAACTCAATAGCTCCGGCTCTACAACATGGATCCCCGTGAACGCCAAACGGGATGGATTTTTTTGGGTGCCTATATCCGTTATGCAACCACGGTTGTCGATCAGGACCTGATTGAAAGGTTCATGGTCATGAAGAATCAGGGTGGCCAGACCTCCTGATGATCTATGACGCTCATATGCCTTATTCAGGTGAATATCCGTCAAGATGTCAGCGTTGATGACGATAAACGGCTCGTTATCCCAAAAATCCTTTGTGTTACCGATGCCGCCGCCGGTCCCGAGTATCTCGGGCTCCACCCGCACATCAATCTCAATGCCAAAAGGTCCGCCGTTATTCAGATAATCCACGATCCGTTTTGAATGATGATGGGCATTCACGACGATCCGCCGGACGCCGTATGACTTCAGATAATCTATCGTTCTGTTGATGATGGGCTTGTTGACGATCGGGACAAGGGCCTTGGGTGTGCTATCCGTCAAGGGTTTCAGCCTGGTTCCCAAACCGGCCGCCAGTATCATGGCTTTCATGGTTTGATTCCTATGATGATTTATGTTAGATTGAATTTATTTTGTTTGATTATACGCATTTTGATAAAGCGTCAACAAGAACTTCAAAAAGGACAAACCATTGACCACAACACTCGAACCTACGGAGCTGGATCATAAAATCGGGCAGGTCTTTATGCTGGGTATCCCCGAACCTTATCTGGATGAACAGACGGAGGGATTGATTCGGGATTATCATGTGGGAGGTATCATCCTTTTTTCACGGAATATTCAAGGTCCAATCCAGGTGGCTGAACTTTGTGGAGATATCCAAAAGGCCGCGCACCGGTATCATGCTCCCCCCCTTTTTTTGGCCGTGGACCAAGAAGGAGGCCGGGTGTCCCGATTAAAAGAGCCCTTTACCTTGTTTCCCGGTAATATGGCTATCGGCCATGATCCGGACCCCGTGGAAAAGGCAAGGGTGTTCGGGGAAATCACGGCCAGAGAGATGCGACTCGTGGGATTGAATATGGACCTGGCGCCGGTGGTGGATGTGGGCCGGGGCGAGGTGGAAAGGCATCTGGAAGGGAGGACCTTTGGTGAAGATCCGGAAATGGTTGCCAGATTGGGTGGCATGGTCGTGAAGACACTGCAACAAAACGGCGTGATGGCGGTGGCTAAACACTTTCCAGGTCTTGGCAAGGCGAATTTGGACCCCCACATGAAACTACCCCATATTGGTCTGGATGCTGAAGAATTGGAGCGGGCTGATCTCATTCCTTTTATGGAGGCCATAAAGACGGGGGTTTCCGGCATCATGACCTCCCATGCCGTGTATCCCCATCTGGATCCCCATTGGCCGGCTACTCTTTCCTGCGGCATATTAACGGGGCTATTGAGGGATAGGCTTGGTTTCCAAGGCTTGATCATAACGGATGATCTGGAGATGGGAGCCATTGCCAGACAATGGAGCGTGGCCGAAGGGGCGGCGCAGGCCTTTCAGGCCGGCGCCGATCTCCTTCTGATTTGCAGAGAGCAATCCCATTTTTTAACGAGTATGGCCCTCATCCGTGAAAAAATATCGCGGAATGAAATCCTTATGGATAGGCTTCAACAGGCAAACAAAAGAATCATGGACGCAAAATCCAGGTTTTTGAAGGAAAGCCAGCCTGTCAAGCTGGCTGAAGTGGATAGGTATTTCAAAGGAAGGGCGTAGCGCGATGTCATGAATTCGGGTTGGGATTTTAAGAGATCCCCATATCCCCTTTCTGAATCGATAAAAAGGGAAACCTGAAATGAAACCTTTTATGGACGTTATTGAAAAACAATAGCTTATTAACAGTCTTATAATAGAGTTGATATGGTATTTGTCAGAAAATTCATGATATCTGGATTTTGGCCTTCGCCTGTCCGCGTGCTGACACGCACAGGCAGGCCATTCGACAATCTCATGGTCCCCCGAGCATTGTCGAGGGACTCATGGGCCTGAGTCAGATCAAAGGGCACCCGGGTGTTATCATCCGCGGGGAGAGGATTTGGAGGCTGTCATGACTTTACAGTGGTTCACAATCGAAAAATTTGTGGATCCAAATACGATGCTAGGAGCATTGGTTTGGGCCGTGGTGTTTTTCATCGTAGCCTGGATCGCTTCCACTATCACGACCCGTCTCCTAAAACGGTCCATATGGGTGGTGGGGAAACTCAAACAAAAGGTGGATCATACGGTGATCCGCTATGTGGTGCAGGTAAAGGATCTCTTGATATACCTGACTGCCGGTATGATTTACGCCAGTTTTATTCCCAGCCTCAAGGCCTTGGCAGGGACGGTGCTGGCCGGTGCCGGTATCACGGCCATTGTGGTCGGGTTTGCCGCCAAATCAACCCTGGCCAATCTCATTGCGGGATTGTCCCTTGCCATTTACAGGCCGATTCGGATCGGGGACAAGATCAATGTCGAGGGAGAATACGGCACCGTGGAAGATATTACACTCCGTCACACCATAGTCTGCACCTGGCAGAACAGACGCCTGATCATCCCCAACTCCAAGTTGGATGAGATGACCCTTGTCAACTACAGCATTGTCGATCCGAGGATGCTTTGCACGCTGGATTTGGGGGTCAGCTATGATACGGATATTGATTTTGCCCGGAAACTGATACTCGATGAGGTTGATCTCTGTCCTTATCGGGATAAAGGGACCCCAGAAGCGCCGCAGGTTAAGGTCATATCCCATGGCGATTTCTCCATCGGATTACGGGTGTACGTTTGGGTGAAAGACGTGGCGGATGACTATTCGGCCAGGTTTTGGTTGTTTGAAGCCATTAAGAAACGTTTTGATAAAGAGGGGGTGGAGATCCCATTCCCCTATCGAACCATTGTATATAAAAAGGATTTACCCCCGCCGCAACAGGGTGGAAATCCTTCAATTGAATGATTTTTTGGGTTATAATAGTATGATCTTACAAGATTTCGGGATTAAGGAGGATGGTCATGAACTACGATACCGCATTGCGCGGCTATACATCCAAACGCATTGAAGAGATCGAGTCGGCGGATATCCTGGTGGGTATCCCTTGTTATAACAATGAAAAGACCATCGATCACGTTATCCAGATGGTGACCCATGGCCTGAATAAACATTATCAGGGTTGTCGAAGCGTCATATTCATAGCGGACGGGGGCTCTACGGACGATACCCGGGAGGTGGCCAAGGAGTTTGAGATCAAGCCATGGCAGGAAAAAATCGTGTCTATCTACAGGGGGCCCGCGGGCAAGGGGACAGCCTTGAGATCATTGTTCGAGGCCGCGGAACGTCTGAACGTCAAGGTTTGCGGTATGGTGGATTCCGATCTCCGGAGCATCACCGCGGATTGGGTTAAATACCTACTCGATCCAGTGCTTGAAAAAGGGTACCAATTCGTGGCCCCTGTCTATATCAGACATAAATATGACGGCACCATTACCAATAATATCGTCTACAACCTGACGCGCGCTTTATATGGTAAACGAATCCGACAACCCATTGGTGGGGATTTCGCCATCTCCAAAGACGTGGCCAAATTTTATGCTGAACAGGATGTCTGGATCACGGACGTGGCCCGGTTCGGGATCGACATATGGATGACCACCAGTGCCATTACCCAGGGGTTCCGCATTTGCCAATCCAACCTGGGCGTGAAGATTCACGATGTCAAGGACCCGGGACAACATCTGGGACCCATGTTCAGGCAGGTTCTTTCGGCCCTATTTTTTCTCATGGAGCGTTATGAACAGCACTGGAAAGGGGTCAAGGAGAGCGAGCCGCTTGAGACCTTCGGGTTTGAAGGAATCTTGGAGCCGGAGCCCGTCAAAGTGAATGTTGATCTGATGATCGATCTGTTTAAGACCGGATACAAACAGTTTAGCCCGCTGTGGAAGAATATCTTCAGCGATTCATGCTTTGAGGAGATCAAAAAGGCCGCCAGATTGAAATCCAACCACTTTGTTTTTCCCATTGAAGCCTGGGTCAAGATCCTTTACGAGATCGCCGCCACCTTTCATCAATGGAGTGTCAACCGAACCAAGCTGCTCGACCTGATGACGCCGCTTTATTTTGCCCGTGTGGCCTACTTCGTCAGGCAAAGCTGGGAAATGTCCTCTCTGGAGGCCGAAAAACTGGTTGAGGAACAGGCCGTCATGTTTGAGGAGCAAAAGGACTACCTTATCAATGTATGGGATCGCAAGATCGCAGAAAAAGAAAATGGAGAGAACCCTTAGTGATTTTCCATAGGGATGATGATATGATGAGTCCCCCATTCCGCAAGACCAAGATCGTCTGCACCATCGGTCCGGCCGTGGACTCGCCCGAACAGATTCGACGGCTTATTGAGGCGGGCATGGATGTGGCCCGGCTCAATTTTTCCCATGGTAACCATGACAGCCATCATCGAAGTATCCAAATCATTCGAGATCTTTCCCGTTTACTGGGGAAGGAAGTGGGTATCTTGCAGGATCTATGCGGACCCAAGATCCGCCTGGGGCAGTTGAAGGTTCCTGAAAAAACACTCAAGAACGATGATATCATCGCATTGAGTCCCCATGACACCTCCAGTCCCGATATCATTCCCATCAACTATCCTTTTCTCCTGGATGATGTCGTTGCCGGTGATCGCATCCTGCTCGCGGACGGAGGGGTGGAGCTGCGGGTCGAGAAAAAAGATGAAGCCCGGTTGACCGCCAGGGTCATCGTGGGAGGCGTGATTCAATCCCACAAGGGCGTTAACCTGCCCTCAAGCTCCCTTCGCATTCCCGCCTTTACGGAAAAAGACCGGGCGGATCTTATTATGGGTTTGAATCACGATGTGGATTTTGTGGCCCTTTCCTTTGTTCGGCATGAAAATGATCTGGGACCGATTCGCGAGATCCTGGAGCAACGTGAACATGCACCATTACTCATCGCGAAGATTGAAAAACCTCAAGCGGTTGAACGGCTGGATGCCATTCTGGACAAGGTGGATGGGGTCATGGTGGCGCGGGGTGATCTGGGCGTGGAGATGCCTCTGGAAGAAGTGCCCATGATCCAGAAGCGGATCATCCGTACCGCCGGGAAGCTCGGGAAACCGGTGATCACCGCCACACAGATGCTTCGATCCATGATGGAGAATCCCAGGCCCACCCGAGCGGAAGCAACGGATGTAGCCAATGCTGTCCTCGATGGGACCGATGCCTTGATGCTTTCAGATGAAACAGCCATGGGGAAATATCCCATTGAATCGGTCCGAATACTGGATCGGATCTCACGGGCCACGGAGCCTCATATCGATTGGCGTCATTTCATGCAGGAGCCCATATCCGACTCGCTCCCGCCCACGGAAGCCGCCATCAGCCGATCGGCGTGTTGGCTGGCACATGATCTTTCCTCTGCCGCTATTGTGGCCTTTACGTCATCGGGGAGCACCGCGCGTCTCGTAGCCCGCCTGCGTCCCTCCCGCCCGGTTATCGCCCTTACACCACATGATTCCACTCAAAGACAATTGCATCTATCCTGGGGGGTGATTCCCGCCAAGGTCACCGCGGTCCAAGAAGCGGATGAGATGTTCGCTTTGGCCGGCGACTGGGTTTTGAAAAACGAATTGGCCCGAAAGGGGGATAACATTGTTTTAACGGCAGGGATCCCGGTTCACGTGAAGGGATCAACGAATTTATTAAAGGTCATAACGATCTAGCGAGACCCTGTTTCAAGCGAATACGTTAGGGGAGTTATCATCCTGTTGCTTCAGACGAGTTGATACCAGATCCTGGATGCTTGATACTGGTGAAGATCCTGTTTTCAGCGAGAATGGTCATGGGTGTCCGAAATAGATTCAATTTGAGCATTTTGCTTGTTTATTAACTGTCTCATAATTGTCCTCACCCCTGTCATTCCGGCGAAGGCCGGAATCCAGTGGCTTTTCAGCGCGACGAACCATGAATACGATTATGAGATGATTAATAAGTGATTATGTTTCAATAATGTTCATAACAGGTTTCAATTCGGGTTTCCCTTTTTCCAGTTAAAGATGGGATGCTCGACTCGCTCCAACCATTATCCGGTAACCAGCATCCAGCATCATATGGCAAGCAGCGATCATCGTTATATCGAATTTTACGTAAACTGAAAGGTCTTAACCGATAATAACCGTAGGAAAGGAGGGATTGATATGTCCGATTTTCATCAAGAAGGTATCATCACCACATTGCATGCCCTTTATGAGGCATTTGATCGCGAGGCATATCTGGTGGATCTTGAGCGCAAGCTTGAGGAATATGCCAAACACGTCAAGATAAGCCTCCTGCTTCCGTCTCTCTATTCCGAGATGCAGACCCCCCATGTTTTGGAACATATTCTGGATGAGATTCAAAAGGTGAAATATCTTCATAGCGTGGTGGTCGCCCTGGGCGGGGCTCAGGAGCAAGAGAAGTTTAAAGCGGCCAAAGAATATTTCGGCAGGCTTCGTACACCCAAACGGGATGTGAAAGTCGTATGGGTTGAAGGCCCAAGGATACAAAAAATTTTTCAGAAGATCGAGAAAAGAGAGATCGCAACGGGTGTTCAAGGTAAAGGTCAATCCGTCTGGATGGCGTTGGGCTATTTGATCGCAAAGGAAGAAACGGATGTGGTGGCGCTTCATGACTGCGATATCGTGACCTATGATAGAATCCTTCTTGGACGACTGATTGAGCCGACGGCCAATCCCAATAATGATTTTGAGTTTTGTAAGGGTTTTTATTCCCGCATATCCCCTGAAGATCGTATGATGAAGGGTCGGGTGACCCGGCTTTTCGTTACCCCACTGGTGGATGTGATGGCCCGAATCATGCGGGAGCGGGGATTTGAAGACCTTAGACAATTCTTCTCCTATCACAGGACCTTCTGTTACCCACTGGCCGGTGAATTCAGTTTTCTGATGCGGTTGGCAAAGGGAATCAATATAGCCTATGATTGGGGTTTAGAAGTCAGCACCCTTTCCGAAGTGTATAAACGGTTGATCCTCCAGAAGATCGTTCAAGTGGATCTGGCCAAAAATTATGAACATAAACATCAGGAGGTCTCGCCCCAGGATGCCAATAAAGGCCTCCACCGGATGGTCGTGGACATTGGAAAATTTTATCTGAATTATGTGCGTTCACATGGTTTTCCTTTGGATGACGCCATGGTAGATATGATCCTGCATTCATATTATGAAAATGTGCTCCTCTTTATCAGGCGTTATAGCGACGATGCCGAGGTGAATGACCTGGTTTATGATCGTCACCTTGAAGAACTGCTGGCCCAATATTTCAGGGGTTTTTTATGGGAGGCATGGGAACAAAGCAAAGGCCCCCATGAAAGCACGTTGATACCATCATGGAACCGCGTGTTTTATAGTGTCCCGGGAATTTATACCCATATACTGGAGGCCGTAGAGAAAGATAATTTGAATTAAGCGGAAATTTT
>JAFGGA010000189.1 GCA_016930835.1 Deltaproteobacteria bacterium | reverse complement strand
GGCAAAGCACCTGTGATCGCGGCCGTGGGCGCACGGGTCAAGGCGCGGATTGAAGATGCCGGCCGTTCCGTGAGGACGGATTTTTCGTTGCCTGATTCCACCTTCAACATTGTTTCCAAGGTGCAGGATATACTGGCGCTCATAGAGGATTGGACTACGAAGAAGCGCATGAATCTAATATTTCTTTACCACAGTAAACAAGTTTCAGGTGCCCGTTATGAGCAGCACAGCGTTCGTCTCCTGCCTGTGGATCAGGAATGGCTTGGGAATATGCAAAAAAGGCCCTGGCCCAATCATTGTATCCCCTTATTCACCATGGATTGGAACGTCCTCTTTTCCGCGCTTATCCGGCAATATCTCTTCATATCGGTCTTCCGGGCCTTTGCTGAGTCCATGGCCAGTGAAAACGCAAGCCGCCTGGCCGCCATGCAAGGAGCGGAAAAAAACATACAGGATCGGTTGGAAGAACTGAGACAAGAATATCATCAAAAAAGACAGATGGGTATTACGGAAGAACTCCTGGATATCGTATCCGGGTTTGAGGTGTTGAGAGGGGAACGGTGATGTTGGATGTGGATTAGGTATGAGGCTAAAAATCGCGTTTTACAAATTTGAAATATCCAAAAATCAGCGAGGTATAAACCATGCAGGATATTCATGTGATCGTGGCTGGAGCGGCGGGTGAGGGGATACAAACTATTGGAGACCTCCTGGTCAGACTGGCCGCCGCGCACGGCTATGCCGTCTTTTCCTGGAAGGAGTATGAATCCAGAATCCGGGGCGGGCAAAACCGCTATGCGGTGCGTATCGGAATGGAGCCGGTCAATGCCCCCCTGTCGGAAGCAGACATCCTGTTGGCGCTGAATAAAGGTGCCTTGGCGAAATACGAAAAATTACTCAAAGACAACGGTATCATCATATCACCGGAGAAGGATAACCGGGATCGGTTTTTATCTATACCTTTTGCAGATATTGCGAAACATGAGATCGGTCAAACCATTTATGCCAATACCCTGGCCATTGGAGCACTGGTATCGGCCCTGGGAATGGATCTTGAGATAACAAAAGGGGTGGTAAAGAATGTTTTTTCCAAAAAGGGCGAGGATATGATAGACAAGAATATCCAAGCCCTGGTGGAAGGATTTAACCGGGCAGGCCGCGAATGCAGGGATCGATGCCCTTGGAACCTACCGCTCCGTGAGGACCGCTATTACGTGCTCACTGCCAACGAGGCAATCCCAATGGCCGCAGCCTATGCCGGTTGCCGTTTCATTTCCGCCTATCCTATGACGCCTTCCACGGGCATCATCACATTTTTGGCCAAGGAAAAAGACCGTCTGGGTGTATTCGTCGAACAGGCGGAGGATGAAATCGCTGCCGTTAATATGGCCATCGGGGCCTCGTATGCCGGCGCCCGCGCCATGACCGCCACATCGGGTGGCGGTTTCGCCCTGATGGTGGAAGGCATCAGTCTGGCCGGTATGACCGAAACACCTCTTGTGGTCGTTCTGGCCCAGAGGCCCGGCCCGGCGACGGGCCTTCCGACACGGACGGCACAGGGAGATCTCTTGTTTGCTGTCAACGCTGGGCATGGTGAATTCCCTAAAATGGTGCTGGCGCCCTCTGATCCTCTGGACGCCTTTTACAAAACCGTGATGGCCTTTAACCTGGCCGACCAATATCAAACCCCTGTAATCCTTTTGACGGATCAGTTTCTGGCGGATTCTCATTTTTCTTTCAAGGATTTCGAACCTTGGGATGTTACGCCCAAATTTCATTGGGCGGGAACCGGAAACCATAATGAATACAAACGTTACCGGCTCACGGAGAGCGGGATCTCCCCTCGTCTATACCCTGGCCAGAGCAAACACCTAGTCTGTGCGGACAGTGATGAACATAACGAGTATGGACACATTACCGAGGACCTTGAAAAAATGGCCCCGGCCATGGCCAAGAAGCGGATGCTAAAGCTTGATATGCTGAAAAAATCCGTCCATCCCCCCGAAGAGGTGGCCACGAAAGGAGCGGATTTCATTTTGGTGAGTTGGGGTTCGACACGCGGGTCCGTGCTTGAGGCCATCAGCCTGATGCGCGGTACGGGTGTGAAGGCCGGAATGATTCATTTCACGGAATTGTGGCCGCTTCCGAAATATGAATTCCCTCGCGGCAAAGCATTATACATTGTGGAAAATAATGCATCGGGACAACTATCCCGTTTGTTGCGATCACAATATAATATCTCTTCCAGAGGCTTCGTCCATCGATTCGATGGTCTGCCTTTGACCGCTGGATATATCAGGAGGGTGTATCATGAGCACAATGGATGATTATCAAAGTGATGCGGAAATTCAGTGGTGTCCTGGATGTCCAAATTTCGGGATCCTTCAGGCCTTTAAAAAGGCTTTCGTTTCCATAGGGAAAGATCCGCATGAAATCTGCTTGGTTTCAGGCATCGGGCAGGCGGCGAAATTGCCGCATTATCTGAAATGTAATTTTTTTAACGGCCTTCATGGCCGGGCCATCCCAGTGGCCTTGGGGGTCCATGCCGCAAATCCCGATCTTAAGACCATCGTCGTAGCCGGGGACGGGGATTGTTACGGCGAAGGAGGAAATCATTTTCTTCATACCCTTCGTCGGAATCCCGACATCACCGTTGTAGTTCATAATAACGAGGTCTATGCCCTGACCAAGGGACAGGCGTCTCCCACAACCCCCAAAGGGGAAAGACGCACCCTCCAATTCAACGGGGTTCAGGTACCCCCGCTTCAAATGCTCGCCGTGGCCATTTTACACGGCTGCACTTTCGTGGCCAGGGGCTTCGCCCTTGAGGTGGATCATCTTCAGGATCTGTTGGTGTCAGCGGTGGAACATCCGGGATTGTCTCTGGTGGAGGTGGTGCAACCCTGCATCACATGGGGTACCCATCCCCTGAAGTGGTATCAGGAAAGGGTTCGGATAGTGAAGGAAGACTACGATCCAACGGACCGATCAGCCGCTATGGAACTTGCCATGACTTGGGGTGAGACCATCCCCATCGGGATTCTGTACCAATCCGGTCCGGTGGAGACCTTCGGCCATGATTATCGACACACGGTCACGGATCGCCCGCTAACGGAGTTAAAGCCCCTGGATAAGGGATTAATGGAGAAGATGTTATCCGAGTTCAGACTATAAACTATCGCGATGCGATATTTAACATAACGCGGCTTCGTTGCTTTGTTTTCTATAGGAGGACCATCACGTCTATTCCTTCCACCCAAACCATTAAAGGGGCCGTACCCACATCCAGATGCCCGAGCCGGGCGGAATGGTGCTTACGTGTGACATCAAGGCTAAATCACCCCTTATACGTATGATCTTAATGACCGGTGCGGAAAAGGATCATATTGGAGACGGCTTAAAGGCCGGGAATATGGATTTTGTCCTGTTCAAACCATTTAGAATGAAGGAATTGAAGGATGTTCTAGGGGATGCGTTTTCAGAAAGACGCGGTATGTGATGTGGAATTTGGGATGGGTGATATGAGATAAGATTTTTTTTGGGATACCCGAATACTCCCGGGCAGACACGCAGGTCTGCGCCTACGGTTCACTGCCATTAACCGGAATACTCACGACCGGGACTGGGGAATGTTTGACCACTTTTTCCGCTACGCCGCCGAATGCAAATCGGTCCTGCCGGCCCCGGGTGGCCATGACCACTATATCGATCTCCTGTTTATCAATGAGCTTCAAGATCTCTTCGGCGGGGTCGCCGATAGCGACCTCTTTGTAATAAAACGGGCACCCTTGAAGATGTTCCTCACAGATCTGGTCCAACCGCTCAAACGCCTTTGTCCTTTCCCATGCGTGGATTTTATCGATATGCCCCTGATCAAACTCGCCGTACCATGACTCATGGAGGGCAAGTTCTTCGATTACATACAGGATATGCACCTCCGCCTCGAATTTTTCTGACAGCGAGGTGACGCAGGGCAGGGCCTTTTCCGCGTTGCCCGAGAGATCCGTAGGCCAGAGAATTCGTTTAATGTCCATGTATTATCTCCTTTTATTGGGTGCTGGGTATCAGGTTTCGGACACGCTGAAATCCGAAACCTGAATAACCATCCCACATCCCATATCTTATATCGCGCATCCCAAATCCCAACACCTATTATCCAATACCTAATAAAAAATCCCCCATCATGTATCTCGCGCCTTACTCTACAATTTAGGAGAAAGGCTGCTCCATGTGAATAAGGTCAATTATGCAGCACGAGGCCCTTTCGATGATAAAAAATGATCCTGATTTATGTCATATCCCCATTGTGGTATTGACCACCTCCAGGCAGAAAGAGGATATCATCAATAGTTATGCACTTTTCCATGCTCGGATGTCAGGTACCCAATACTGAGTACCCAATCTATCCCGCATATATTTCCATCACGGTCTTTAAAAACCGGATCGCTTCTCGGCGAGGGCGCTGAAACGAATTTCTCCCAATGATGGAGCCGAAACCGCCGCCTTCACGGATACCCCGGATATCCTCATAAAATGCTTCTTCACCGCTTTTCGAGCCACCTGAAAAAATGACCATTCGTTTTCCGTTAAAGGCGCTTTGGACCACATGCTTAACCCTTTCAGCCACGGTGGTACCGGGGATGGATTGATAGATCTTTTTTGCTGCTTCCAGTTCGACATGATCGGTGGGTAATTTTACCTTAATAATATGCGCGCCCAGTTGAGCGGCGATATGGGCGGCATAGGCAACCACATCGATGGCTGTCTCACCTTTTTTGGAGAGACCCGAACCTCTGGGATAAGACCATATTACCACGGCCAGGCCGTTCTGCTTAGCCTCTTCCGCAATGGAACGGATTTCCTGGTACATGGTTTTGAATCTGGCCGAACCTGGATAAATGGTAAATCCTACGGCCACACAACCAAGTCGCAATGCGTCTTTTACTGAACCGGTGACGGAAGGAATCGGGTCCGCGGAATCCGGAGCTAAAGAATCATGGTTGTTGAGCTTAAGGATCAACGGGACTTCGCCTGCATATCGGGCAGCCGCCGCTTCCAAAGCGCCCAGCGGTGCGGCATGAGCGTTGCACCCCGCCTCCAGTGCCAACTCAAAGTGGTAAGCCGGGTCATATCCCGCTGTGTTTTCCTCAAAACTTCTTGCCGGGCCGTGTTCAAAACCCTGATCAACAGGCAAGATAACCATCTTGCCTGTGCCGGCCAAGGTGCCATGGTTCAATATTCTCGCCAGATTGGTCAGTACACCGGGGTTTTCGCTGGCATAATCGGAAAGAATTCTACTTACGGCTTCCGTTATCATTGGTTCCTCCTTTGATATGTATCAGTTGTCCATATGATTAAATCCAGAATCGACTGGTCAATCATCCGGTCCTGCCATCCCAAAAAGCTCAGCCGGGTGTTAATATTGTCCAACGTAGACTCCTTACCGTCGTCCATGATATTTGCAACGTCCTTTATGACTCGTGGGATTTCAGTAGGGGTGAGTAATTTGTTGGTCAATTTTTGTTCTAAAAATTTGTGAATTTCCTCCATGATCTCGCCTCCTTTTTATTGGACGGTAATCAGATCTCAGGTGTCAGGATAGGTATTGAGTACTGAACATTGATCATCTGACACCTTTTTTTCGGCGAGTACAATGACCCGCCCTAGGAACTTATCGCCTATTCCACATCACATATCATA
The DNA here is from genome assembly GCA_016930835.1 of Deltaproteobacteria bacterium. Taxonomy (GTDB): domain Bacteria; phylum Desulfobacterota; class DSM-4660; order Desulfatiglandales; family HGW-15; genus JAFGGA01. Next base: position 14,932 of record JAFGGA010000189.1, on the reverse strand, counting down.
CATTTTATGCTTTCATAGAAATATTTTATTTAGAATACGGTCTTCCATGTATATGATTTCAGAGTATATGGTATATATCATTGGGTGCGACCCATGTTGGAATACCATGTAAAAACATTTCACGACTTGCAATTATTAACGCTATCAAAATAGTATTCACGTTTTATCGTGCTGAAAAGCCACTGGATTCCGGCTTTCTCCTGAATGACGGTGGTATAGACAATTATGAGACAGTTAATAAGGTATTCCCTTTATTGCGGCCTTTCCTTATAATGGAGATAAATATAGTGATATGCGATATGGGGTGTGGGATTTGGAGCAGGTATTGGGCACCTGGTATTTAGTATTAGTTTCTGAAACCTGTCGAAGATCCCGCCGGTTTTAGCGAGGATCACTGAGATCTGAAAATCAATTCGCTGGAGATTATGAGCTATGGACTGGATACGATTTTGTCAGGAAAGTCTCAAACAGGCCGCCGAAGAAATCAAAAGGATATTCGTCACGGACAAGAGATCCGTGGAGCTTTCCGTGGGCTGGGGCGGCGATATGACTTTGATAGCGGATAAGGTATCGGAGGAGATCATTATTGAAAAATTACGAAAATGTCGTGTGGATGTCCGCCTCATCTCTGAAGAGCAGGGTGAGGTCGTTATCGGAAAGATGCCACGGCATACCATTTTTCTGGACCCTCTTGACGGATCATTTAATTTCAAGCAGGGATTGCCCTATTTTGGAATATCCATGGCCGTGATGGATAAGGACACTCATCCCGTTGCGGCATATGTGTTAGAAATTTTTCAGGGAATAGGGTATTTTGCCGATGAAAGCGGTGCGTATAAGGACGGCGTAAAATTACAAACAAGTCAACGGCGTCATGCGAATCATGTGTTGTTGGAGTTTCAAAAGGGGATTGAACCGGAAGCCCTTGGTGTTATTTCAAAAACGCTTTTAGGTGCGCGACATGTACGTGCGCCCGGGGCCGTGGCGCTTGATTTGTGCAAGGTGGCGGAGGGTACGTTTGATTGCCTTATGTCCGCGGGGGGTGCGCGTTTTCTGGATGTGGCTGCAGGTATATATATCCTTGAAAAAGCGGGGGGTATCGTTACCGATTTTCAGGGCGATTCCGGTATCCGTGAAGGAACGGAACTCACAACCAAAAATATCCTTGCGTGCGCAAATAAAGCGATTCGTGATTCAGTGATCGGTGAAAAGTGAAAAGCGATCAACAGGATTCAGGTATTCCCGCAAAAACCCATGGGGTCTTGACGGGTATCAGGTTTCAAAATAGCAGTACCCGATACCCAAATCTAATAATCCCATCTCCAATTCAGAATGGCATCACCGCCCTCAGGACCCGCCTCACTTTCCAACGAGAGATGCGGTGAGATCCTCACCTCCACGGAAACCCTAGATCCTTCATTGTCGGCCCCAAAACCTTTTTCCAATTGCACAAACACATCTTCGTTGAGGTACTTGCCCACACGTACCCTGGTCTGTCCCGTTTCATAGGGCGTGACGCTTAGTTCATCCACACCGAGGAGTTCACGGGTATTTTCAATGAAATCATTTACACCGCCCCCGCCTGCACCGGCCAGAGAGCCTACGGCGTTCGCCAGCATCAGGGCCTGGAAAGGGGTGATTTCGGCCAGACTGCGGCCGAAAAGGAGTCGGGACAAGATTTCTTCTTCCGGATAGACCGGATCGGATTCGAGTGCTATGTTGAGCAAATCGGGTGTGCCGGAGATCAAGATTCGAACCGTGAGGTCGGAGCGTTCATTGACTGCGGTAATCCAGAAGCTCGGCGAAGGGGGGGTGAGTCCTGAAAACTGAATGGTGCCTTCGATCAGATCAAAATGTTTGCCATAGAAGGTGTATCGGCCGCGGATAATATTGAGCCGGCCTATGATAACCGGCGCGGTAACGCTTTCTTTCACCTGTATGTCGCCCTCCCATTCAGAGGATAGGTTGCGGCCGCGGATGAAGACCTGTCCCGGGGAGTTGATTTTCATATCCAGCTCCAGCTCCGAGGTTTTTCCGGATGCTTCATCTTTTTTCATCGTCTTTCCGGGCCGCGGAACATGGATCTCCCTGACATCCAGTTCCGGGATGTCCACCTCCGGTCTTTCGGGCAGGCGGTACTCTGCCGGTCCCACGGTCAGGTTTCCGGCCATGACCATGTCATGAAGATTTCCGGATAGATTCATGTCGCCATCCAATGTAACCGTCAGGTCCTGGCGTCGGATTAATGTGCATTTTTTCAAACCTAGAACCAGGTTCAGGGGAAATTGACGTGTGCGGTCCAAGCTTAACCAGCCTTCCGCGGTTATCCGGCCATCTTGACCGTCCGCGGCGGAGGCGTTTTTGATCACGATGGTGCGTCCCCTCATATCTGCCGTTATCTGGAGATTATTGATTACGAGACCATGTCGCAAATGTTCATAGGAACCGTCCTTTACCCGGATGATGCCGTCGATCCGGGGGGCATCCCATTGCCCACCGACTGTGAGATCCATCGCGACAAGACCTTTCAGGCTTTGGTCTTCCCATACAAAAAAAGTGGCCAATGATTCAAGGTCGGCATTTGCGATCATTTTTCCGTCCAAAGGACCCCGGGGGATGAATTGAAAATTCGACGGATCCAGTGTGATCCGGACCGGCATCGTCAGATCGGCCTCTATTTTCAAATCCGGCAACCCGGCCGTCTCAAGGGATGCCTGTATTTTTTCAGCGGAATACCCGCCTTTCATGTTTATTTGAGCCGAAGGAAGACCGATTGAAGCAAGATCTTTTACCTGCAAGTCTTGCCCTTGAAGGTTGAATGTCACTTCCGGTTTTTCAGATTGTCCCCGGATTTCCAGTTTTCCAGTCATGGTCCCTGAAATATCCGGGAAACCGAACATGGTCAGGAGAGATGCGGGAAACGATCGGATCCTGACATCGGTGCGAACTTCCCGTTGAGAATAATGGACCGCGGCCGATGTCGTTCCTCCCTCGAATATCCAGTCTTTCCATTCGAGATCATAGTCCGTTCCGGTCTTCCGGAAAAGAACAGGTTCGCTTATCCGGAACCGGTTTCGTTCGAATCGGCCCATGAGGCTTTCCAACCGAAGTAGGATGTACTCATCACTCATTTCAAACATTCCAGTGCTCTCCAAGGTCAAAGGCCGTTCGGATAAAACACCATCCGCATTTATTTTAAAGTCCGCGGCACTGATCGTCCCTTCGGCTTCGCATGAAAAGGAATGAAGTTCCAGCTGTTTTCGTTTAAAATCCGAAACATCCAAGGTCATTTTAATCGACGGATCGGTGAAGAGGTTCCGTATTGTGGTTTGCAGGACCAATTTCTCTGCATGACCGTATCCGGAGGAAATCGACTGCCCTTTGAGATCTAGGAACAGGGTTTGACTCTCGGGCTCTTTTTGCAATCGGGCGTTCAGATCGATCCGGCCTTTCATGGGGTATCCGAGGGCGGATGAAACATCCGCCAAGTCAAGGCCTTGTGCTTGAATGTTCCCATTCAGTGAAGGTTCACGGAGCCCTATTTGCATCCGGCCTTGCAGAGTCGCCCCAAAACCTTTTAGGACCCATTGAGAAAGTTCCAGCCGTTCCCCTTTCTTGAGAAATTCCCCGTTCGAGGTCAAATCCTTTCCGTCCTTTCGAACATGGATGGCGAAATCCCCCTGAATTGCATCCATGATCCCGCAGGCACGGGCGGATATCTCCACCTGTTCAAGAAGCCACCCCTCCAGGATCAGGGGTCCTGCACGCGCCCGGGTTTGGATCGCTGGATCATAAATCTTTCCGCTGAATGTCCCTTCAAGGCCCAGAGGGCCATTCATATCGACGCCGGTCAAATCCTTGAGTACCTCCAGTTCGGGCAGGTTTAGGCAGGCTGTTCCTGATATTTCTTTTGTATTCAGGTTGATCGAGGCCCGGCCGGAAAGGGACGCCCAGGAGGCTTCCAGTGTCAGTCCTTGGATTTCAATGGATGATTGGGGTTTCAGGATGATCCGCCCGCTGTATGCGGTTTTTGATTTCAACAAGGCATCCAGTTCAGGATGCAGACCTTTGATCCCTTCCGTATATCCCTGCACTTTCGCAGAAACAATAGGCGGGCTGAGTTGGCCTTGCCCCTCGGCTTGCAGATGCAATCGGCCCTGAAAGTTTCGAAGCCGAAAAGGAAGAACATTCGCCATATCAGGGATATCCGCCTCCATGGTTCCTTTCAGCGCGAGGGAAGAATCCAACTGGCCGGTGAATGTGAACCATGAATCCCCGCTCTCGAAACGCAGATGGTCGAACCGCCATGTATCCTGTTTTATTTTTCGGATGGCGGCTTGAAGGTCCCATTCAAAGGGGTCGGCAGGAATGATTTGATCCCCTTCACCTTGAAGGAGGCCCTCTATATGGCCTTTGAGATGTGCCTTTAAACTGGGAAAAGTCCATGATCCTTTTCCCGATCCTTCCAGATCCAGAACCAGGGTCAGTGCCCTGGCCCGATATTTTTGGAAGCGTGGTTGACTAATGTCCAGTTTCAAATTGGTGCAGGGTTGATGCAAGGGGCCGGAAAATTCACCACTTAAATCCATGCCTCCGCCTGTCTCCCCTCCCAATAAATCTTCAAATACGGAGAGATCCGGCACTTGAAGGGCGTATCGTCCTGTCAAGGGCTGGCCTTCATGAAGCGTTGTCTCAATCCGCGCCCGTGCCCAGGATGTGCTTAATGTCAGGCTTTTCATAAAAGGTTTTTGAATCGATCCCATGTCGAATTCCAGCTGAAACGGATTTGTATGGCTTATCGGGAGCGAAACCGGAAAAGAGGATAACATACTCTCGGTGAATCCGGCCCGGCCGTTAATCTTCAACAGGAGATTTTCCCGAGCGGTAAGAAGGACATCAGCCTTCAATGTGCCCAGTCTTTCAATCGCCACGGACAATGCGGCCGGCCAGTTGGTCAAGGGCCCCTTTCCGATCAGTTCCGCGTGCAAAGGTCCCTTTTCCTTAAGCCCGAGGAGGAAGGAGATCAACCCCGGTTCGGATTCATCGATGGTGAGCCTCAGATCCATCACGGGCTTTTCTCCTTCCAGGACCAATAAAAGATCTATCAGGCTTTTCGATTTGTCCCGGTAATCCAAAATGAACTGGCTCATGAAATGATGATGATCGGCACTCATTGTCCCGTGTAGTGATAAATCCGCGGCTTGACCCAGCACGGGCCCAGCCAGATGGATCTGTTCTACTTTCAGTTCCTCGATGCGTATGTCGGGTAAAGATAACGGCCATAAAGGAAGCGCCGGGATGATCGGTTGCCTTTCATTCTCGTGTTGAGGAGGGGTCTTGGGTAGTCTTTGCACCGCTATAAATGGCGCTTTTACCTCCGCAATCCTCAGGTGCCCATGTATAAGTGAAAGAGGGTGCCATGCCAGTCGCAAATCCCGGGCATGGAAAAGCACTCCCTCGGGATCCGTCAGGGACAGGTTTTCAATGGAAAAACAAAACGGGATGAATCCATCCAATCCTTGAATTTGAATGCCCAGCCCTTCTTGTCTCAAGGTATCGGATACGAACCGAGCCAGTCCTCTCTTTGCCGTGTCCGTCTGAATTCCTGCGAATAGAAGGGAGAGGACGATAAGCACGGTCATGAATGTAATACCAATCCATTTAAGTGTTTTAAAAAGTATTTTTTTGGGTTGTTCTTTTGTCATTTTTTCATGTCTGGCACTGGGTATTGAGTACAATACCAAATCTCACATGGTACCTAAAACGCCTGCCCCAGGCTGATGTAAAACCGGAATGCGTCATCCGTCTCGCGCCTGTTCAAGGGGAAGGCCACGTCAAAACGAAGGGGACCGATGGGCGTAGAATAACGCAACCCCAAACCGGCGCCCCAAAACAGGTCTTTATCAAACTCAGGGTATTTTGATCTAAAAATATTGCCGCCATCCAGAAAAGGAACCATGCCGATTTTATCGGTTATTTTTATCCTGAACTCGGAGGAGAGGGTCCAGAGTGATCTTCCTCCAATGGGTGTGGAAGCGCCGCTTACGGCGCCTACGGATTGATACGGGTAGCCGCGAATGGAATCACCGCCGCCGGCGTAAAACCGCAGATCAGCAGGGATCGCTTCAAGATCAGTCCCGCTTATGGAACCTAGGGTCGTCCGAACCGCGAAAACCACACGAGGTTCTGAAAAAAGTCTGAAATAGTGTTGGTATTGCAGGATACTTTTTATAAAATAGGTGTCCTCCTTCATGTAATCATAGTAGGGGGTAACCCTGAGTCCGAGACCCCCGCCATCCATTGGATCGAGGATATCATGGCGACGGTCCCAATAAAAAGCCATAGGCAGCGAGAGCAATTGATAATGATCTTCTTCCCCAGATTGCTCTACTTGAGAAAACAAAAAGCCGATACCCAGGGCCAAATCCAACCCTTTATCCAGCTTTCTCTTGACCTGGGTCAGCCCGTTGATGTTTCGGCTCTCGTAAGCCTTCGGATACTCATCCGCCAATCGCAAATTGAAGATCAAGGACTGGTCAGGTTGGAGAAACGATGGTTTTTCAAAATTACCTTCTAGGGTCAGGCCGATTCCCGACCCACGTCCTTGAAATGACAAGGATTCCCCATGATGAAAAAGGTTCCGCCGTTCCCATCCTATCTTACCGACAACGTCCTCATCCGTGTCGTAACCCAGACCGATCTTAAGGGTCCTGGGCTCACGTTCCGACAACTGCAACGTGATGGGTATCCGGCCTTGGGCATCGAGACGGTTACCTGTATGAAATATAACCATGTTGAAAAGACCGGTTTCGAACAGGTTGGTCCGAGCTTCCTCCAGCAGATGAATTTGATACATCTCTCCCGGTCGCCAGGGAAGTTGTTCCCCGATAAAAGAAGGATCTACTGAACCGGCGCCCTCAATTTCCGTTAGCCCGAAGAGGGCAAACGGCCCGGAGTTGATGGAATAGGTGACCAAAAGGATTTTATCCGCGTGATCGACGATGACCTTGGGTTTCGGTACTTCAGCCAGAGGAAACCCTTGGTTTCTTAATACATCAAGAAGTGCGTTTCGGGCCTCCAGGATAGGCCCGGCCTCGGCTGGACGGCCGGGTTCGAGATCTAACTCCTTTGGCGTAGGTATCTTGGGTTTTTTCTGTTCTGGAGGAGCTACCCATTCCATCCCCACATCTTTTAATTGATAGACAGGACCGGTCTCGATCTGAAAAACCACACGGGCCGGCCGAATGCTGGTGTTTACATCGGTTTCCACACGAGCGCCGTAATATCCTTTGGACCGGAGTGCCTTATTTATAATGGGCATATCGTTTCTGACCCGTCTTCTCAAAAGGCCTTCCGTCACGGGGGGTTCATCCTGATGGGTCACTGTCTCGGAGACCTTTCGGATCAGGTTCAAAAGCTGATCGTTTTCCAGTCCTTGAATAGTGACGTCATATGGGATTTTGTTTTCATCCTGTGCCAGGACATGAAGGGGAACCAACATCCCGAAAACGGATATGAAGATGAATGTTCCAATGGTATAATACAAGAATGGGTTTTTCATTCCGTAAAACCCCTTGAAAGCCGGTTTATTCATTTTTGTTTCTCAAGGGGCGAATCATATCTTTGTATGGTATCCGACAGGAGGGTCTTCAAACTCACCGTTTCCGCCGGGGGATGACCGGCTGAGGCGTTCTCCACGCTTTCCGTCACGATGATACTTTTGACGGGAAGCTCTTGAAAGTGCTGCAAGGAATTCCCGGCAAACAAACCGTGAGTCGCCACGACCATAACGTTGGGGAGCGCCCCCGTTTCTAGAAGTGCCCGGATTGCGGAGACCATAGTCCCACCGGTGCTGATGATGCCGTCGACCAGAATGGGGGATCGTCCTTTCACTTTCCCGATGATCGATCGAACGGCAACGTGCTCTCCGCTACGACGCTCTTTGTGTACATCAACCGCGGGTAGATCCAGTAGATTCCCGTATCGCTGGGCGAGTTTGGCGGCACCCAGATCCGGGGCCAGGATGACGGATTTTTCGGTGATCCGGTTTTTATGTTGTTCACTCAGGATCGAAAAGGCGGACACATGGATTAGCGGGACTGAAAAAACCTTCCACGGCTGGATTGTGAAGGTCCACACAGATGATTCGATCCAACCGGGTCCCCAACGGATCGGCCAAGAACCGGGCTCAAACAGGCTCACCCTCCTTTTCCCGTCTCTCCTGCCTGACATAACCCAAATAGGGGATTATGCCGGAAATATGCGGCACCGGACCGGTGGCAGGCATCGGCCATCAGGCGCAGTTCGAACACATTGGCTGCAATCGGAATGGCCGTAGATTGGATTTGACGGGATTCACCATCGGTCGTCGCGTGGGATCCGCGTCTTCTTTTCTTAAAACGAGAGGGCATGCTCGTACCTGGGCCTCATAAGACATTTCGACCCCGCATAAGCGGATTTCGGGTTACAGGACAACGCTGGCTCACCGTCTAGTACGACCAACACAACCTGTTTTTATTTTTTGAACAGTTGCTGTTCCCAACCCATGTAAGTAATGCTACGGCTGCCTTGCTGAATACTTGAGACGATCGAGTATTCACTCCATAAAGTTTAAAAATAACGATAAACGGCGCAAAGCGGGCTTTGCTCAGGCATCATGTCCGTGGGAATGGGGTATACCGTGCCACCGTGCGTTAGGGTATAAAACGCGGCGGTATCCGTTAGATCCTGATCTCCAGGTTCCTGGTGATCATGGAATTCAAATATTTCCATCGTTTCCTCAAATAGTCCCCATTGCTCGATGTCTGCATTAATCAGCAGGGTTTCCACCTTCCCATGGTGGGATGCGGAAACGATTTCCCGTAAATTACAGGAAGTCCTGCCGGTTCCTGCATAGTCCCGGTATTGCTCGACGGTTTGTTTTTGGAGGCCTCGGAAATAGGATTCGGCGACTTCCCAGCCTGCCCGGTGCAGTTGATCATTATTTAACTCTTCCGGGTTGATGTGGACATCCTGTTCAAGCAAATGAGGATAATGGCTCACCGTGCGAAAAAACGGAAGGAGCGGTTCGGTTCCGGCAAGGATCAACGGGGCATTGTCATCGTTCAGTAACATCTTCAACCCGTTTTCGATTTGGATGCAATAGCGACGAAGGTTGTCTTTTTTCTCATCAATGCCCACACCTTGCCCATGAAATATGGCGGGTCTTTTCCCGCCGCCGGCCCGGGCCTTGGTATGAAACTGGAGTTGACTTTGCGGGTCATCGTATTGCAAGGTTTCTGAAATCCCTTTGGGTATCTCTTCCGGGGTCACATCCTGATATTCCTGACGTGAGCAACGAAGTACCCGCACGTTGTTTTGACTCAAGGCCATCACATAAAATTTGCCGTTCATGCTGATAAGTGGTAGAATCGGTTTAATATGAAAGTGCCGGTTCACGACAACTTGTTCATCAAACCGGAGCGGCAGCCGAAACGACAGATATAGATCCGGAGAGCAGAACAGGACGAAACCATCAGATTGCCTGGACCAGAACAGTGAATCCTGAATCAGAAGCCGGGGCGGGTCCAGAAGATCGTTTGCCCAATCAACGTGTAATTGCTCCAGCATATTAAAGGCTTTATTGAGTAGATTTTTAAACCGGATGGGGTTCTGACGTCTATCCGGATTTACCTGTTGCGTGGGCATATAAAGTGATACAGATGGAAATTCGGGGTTTTTGATCAATTTGATGAGATCCGCTTTTTTGAAGATATCCGCGTGGCTTTTCATCCTTAAATGCTTATCCTTGGTTGTTTTGTTTGTATTTCTCTTCCTTGTAAGGATAATAACATATGGCATCTGATTTTCAATGGGGGAAATCCTGTATTTTGAATAAAATATCGCGTTGCGATTTTTTTCGAACGCTGCTTCGCCGCTCCCAAAACCCAATACCGATCCACATCGCATATTCCACATCTCAAATCATCCATTACCGCGTATTAACCAGCAAAAAAACGGGAAAATGATTGAGGATACCCCCTATCAGTAGGGAATCTTTTCCTCGCATAACCCGTTCCATGGGTTTGTCGCGCCAGGTTTCCGGGAGTTCTTGAGGGAGAATGATACGTGTATCATCCCAAATCGTTTGCCCAAGCGGATTATCCCGCTCTTGAACAAGAGATGTTAAAAACCGCGGTGCGAACGTAAAAGCATATTCTTGGTCCAGATGGCGGCAGAACGCGATATATCCTGGAGTACCTGCAATCCATTTTTCTTCTTCCGGTAGGTATTCTTCAAATTGCAGTAACAGGAAACGTTTAATGAAGTCGAGCTCATAATGAAGGCGGATTTCCGATGATTCAAGCGCTTCTTCAAAAAATTCGGCTAAAAAGGGGGCCAGGACCCGTTCCCGGACATGGTCATAGGTGCGGTGCCATTGGATATCAAAATAATCCCCATAAAGACCGTCGTCTCCGTTTTCCAGGACATCCATGAGCTTCTCATTTGGCGGTCAAAGGCCATATGGTTGGGCACGATGTTCTGAATGTAACCCATGTGATGAAGCTTTAATCACCGGATCAGAAAATGAAAGTTCTCTTCCGTCCCAAGATCAAGATTGAGTCGGTTGGGATCAACCACATCATAATAGCCGTGGAGGCTTTGTTTCTTTGCCTTGAATATCGGCGAGGCATACAGATGAAAGATACCCAATTCAGCGAGATAGGGAACATGGCGGTCGCATCCTGAAATGTGAAAGCGGGCTGAAATTGGACCCTATATGTGGCTGTTCGAAAAGATTCCTTTGCTTTTCGAGTCTCATCGATCCATGATTGAGTTTGTCGCTCCGGAAAGTGTTTTCAGCTTTAGGATCGGGTGGCGCCCCTTCCCAGTGAAAAGATATGAATTCCTTTTGACGACCTTCCCGCACGGACTCGACCAGCTTCGGATCTTCATGGTCGATAAAATAAGGGAAAGGGACCGTCTCCCTATATTCTTCACCCATAAAGATAAGCGGGATAAAAGGGGAGAGAAGAACGGCACCCGCCGCCAGTTTTAACGCTTCAGAAGAGACCAGCCGGCTGAGGCGCTCTCCTTTCATGCGGTTACCCACTTGATCGTGGTTCTGCGCAAAAACCAAAAAATGGTGAGCAGGCAGGTCTCCCGATTCGTTCCCATGTCGCCTGTGTCGATAAACGGAGTATTAACCCGTATAAACGAATCCCTCACGAAATGCCTTGGCCAGGTGTTGAATTTGTCCGAAATTCCGGTAATAACCCTCCCGTTCATTGGTCAGCAAGGCGTGAAGGGCATGATGGAAGTCATCACTCCATTGGGCGTCCAGGGCGAATCCACCCTGTTTGGGGGAACGGACGAGACGCGTATCATTGAGGTCGCTTTCGGCAATGACATGGACCTCCCGGCCGAGCCGGCTTGAAAGGTCCCTTACGGCCTCTTTCAACTCCTTGAGGAAGGGAAGGGCGGAAAAATCAAATACGGCGTGCACGGCATCGAGCCTGAGGGCATCCATGTGAAATTCCCGGATCCAGTAAAGTGCGTTCTCAATAAAAAATAGCCTGACATCATCGCTGTAAGGGCCATCCAAGTTGATTGCCTCATTCCAGGGGGTCTTGTATCGATCCGTAAAATAAGGGCCGTAATCCTGGAGATAATTTCCTTCGGGACCCAGGTGGTTATATACCACGTCCAGTGCCACGGCTATCCCTTTCATGTGACAGGCATTGACCAATTTTTAAGCTCGAATGATCCGCCGTAGGAGTCCTGAACCGCGAAGGGGTAAACTCCGTCATACCCCCAGTTCCGAGTTCCGGGAAATTGGGCTACAGGCATGAGCTCTATGGTTGTAATGCCTAAATCACGGAGGGTATCCAAATAAGGTATGATGGCCCCAAAGGTCCCTTCAGGCGTGAATGCGCCTGTATGAATTTCATAAAAAATAGAATTTTCAAGATGCAGGCCCTGCCATCCCTTGTCCTCCCAAGGAAAGGCGGGGTCCACCGCCTCGGATGGGCCGTGAACACCGTGAGGTTGAGAGCGGGATGCAGGGTCGGGACGCTCCTTGGATTCATCCAATTGAAACAAGTATAAGCTCCCGACCGGGACCTCATCTACGGTGGCTTGAAAATAGCCATTTTCTTTATGATCCAGTTCCGTTGATTTTTCCACCGGTCAAAGGATCCGAACCGACATCTTCTTAACATTGGGCGCCCAGACCGTAAACCGACATCGGTTGTCTCTCAGACAGACAGCTCCAAGTTCGGGCTGTTTCATGATTTGGTACGCTCCGGGAAAAAACATTATTCCACGGGATGCCTAGGCCCCGTATTTTCTCAACCTTCCCGCATGGGCCAACGCCAGACCCATGAGATGGAGACCCGGTCTTAGACCCAGATATCCTTGCCTACAGGTATTTTCATTAAAGGCCCGGACCTCATCCGCCCAAGCCGATGGGGCGCGGATCATAACCGGAACCGGGTGCCAACTGTGAGAACCCATCCGGGAAGGTGTGGAATGATCCCCGGTGATTACCAATACATCTTTAGCGATATTCGCGACAATGGGTATGAAGGTGTCGATCGTCTCAATGGCCTGTACCTTTCCCTCAAAATCGCCGTCTTCGCCAGAATGACAAAGGCAGGTATTCCTCGGTCTTTTACGAGACCATGATTCCATTATAATTTTAAAGAAAATCGTGGGCATGTGTAAATAAGGTAGATCCATTATCCTGTGATTCAAGTGGTGGTAGAGGGTATACATGCGAACCGGCATATGATTCATCTGGCCAGGGAATCGGGTTTTTCATATCACCGGGTGATGAAGACGGCTCGTTGCGCGTGAGCCTAGAACTTTAAGGGTGTGAATAAACCATACTCCTGCACTACATAAAAATATGTCCTTTAATACATTCTTCACCCAATTGAACCGGATTTGAGTCAAGAATATATTTGATAGATGAATATAATCAATTAGTTATGAGTGCCATTAAGCCAGGAGACAAAGGAATAGGGAGGTTCAAACGATTTTTGGTCATAGTTTTTGTAGACGTTTTTATATTTTTTAGTTGTTCGACTATAAGGGCCAGCCAGGATTTTTGTTCAAGTGCGGATTTTTCAGGTTTGAAAATTTATGCATGGGCGCCAGTGGAATTGAATAGGCCGGAAGGTGCCGGTCACAGCGATCCGCTGATGGATGACCGCATTCACAAAGCGGTAGAGCAAACACTTCTTACGAATGGTTATAAAAAGGGCGAGATAAACCATGCAGATTTCTATGTCCGGTTTCAGTATGAAGTTCAGCAGAAGATCGAAACCGATGAGATTCAAACCGGTTTTGGATTTGGCACAGGCGGTTATGGTTGGTTTGGAGGGTTGGGTATCGGTACGGGGTCCGATATTCGATCTTATGATCAAGGTGTTTTGATTCTGGACATTATTGATCCGGAGATTGAAAAGGTATTGTGGCGCGGTAAGGGGACTTACGATGTGGATGAATACCGAAAACCGGAAGAAAAAACCAGAATCATCAATGAATTGGTCAAAAAGGTCCCGGCACAGTTTCCCCCGGTATAATAGAAAGGAATAATAATCAGGCATCAAAAGGAGTCCTTTATGTTTGGAAAACGATTAAGGCTTTTTAATCTCCTTGGGTTTGAAGTGAGTATTGATTTTAGTTGGATTATCATTGCATTATTGATTGCATGGTCCTTATCAACGGGACTATTTCCATTTCGCTATGAGGGTCTATCTAACCGGACGTATTGGTTTATGGGAATCGGAGGGGCCATCGGGCTTTTCCTGTCCATTATCGTGCATGAATTCGCGCATTCCGTAGTTGCTCGAAAAAACGGCATGCCTATGAAGGGGATCACCCTTTTTATCTTCGGCGGCGTCGCTGAAATGGATGAAGAGCCCCCGAACGCCAAGGCTGAATTTTCCATGGCGATCATTGGACCGATATCCAGTGTTGTCATCGGCGGGATTTTTTATTTTATTTACAGGATCGGAGATCCATCCCTGCCGCAAGCCGCAAGCGGGGTCATTGGTTATCTTGCCATGATCAATGTGATCCTGGCGATCTTTAACATGCTGCCGGCCTTTCCTCTAGACGGCGGACGTGTCCTACGATCCATATTGTGGGGAATCAAAAAAGACCTGAATTGGGCGACCAAGGTCGCTTCCAATATCGGAGCGGGTTTCGGTATTTTACTTATTGGCTTGGGGATTTTCAACGTGCTGTCCGGAAATTTTGTAGGAGGTATGTGGTGGTTTCTGATCGGGCTTTTCCTGCACAGCGCCGCGAAAATGTCCTATCAGAGGCTGGTTACACGGAGGGCGCTACAGGGTGAACCCATTTCACGATTTATGAATAAAAATCCCGTTACCGTTCCCCCCGGCACAACAGTTGATGATCTGGTTAATGACTATGTCTACAAATATCATTATAAGATGTTTCCGGTTGTACAGAACGGTAATCAGCTAAGCGGTTGCGTATCCACATCGCAGATCAAAGAGATCCCCAGGGAAGAGTGGCCACAGAAAAAGGTCGCTGATATTGCACGGGCCTGTTCACAGGAAAATACGATCGGTCCGAAAGAAGATGCCACAGAGGCCCTGGCCATCATGAATCGAAATAACCTAAGTCGGTTGATGGTCGTGGATAAAAACCGGCTGATGGGCATTATTACCCTGAAGGATATGTTACAGTTTCTGTCGCTCAAGATTGAGTTGGAGTAATGTGGGATGTGAGATGGATACTGATGTTAGGTACTGGGTATTGAGAACTGCATATCAATGATATGATAAAGGCGAAAAGAGGTATTTGCGTTTAATGAAAAAAAAGATTCTTCAAAAGGGCCGTAATTGCTGGCGCATTGAAAAAGCCCATCGTGCTGCCTTTTTGATTGATGCTGCACAATATTTCGAATCTTTTGTTT
>JAFGGA010000188.1 GCA_016930835.1 Deltaproteobacteria bacterium | reverse complement strand
GAAGAAGTCAAAGACGAAACCTCTCAAGGAGAAACAAAGGAAGAAAAAGTGGAAGAAGCAAAGGCGGAAGCACCCGGTGAGGTTCAGGAAGAAA
Organism: Deltaproteobacteria bacterium; assembly: GCA_016930835.1. Lineage (GTDB taxonomy): Bacteria > Desulfobacterota > DSM-4660 > Desulfatiglandales > HGW-15 > JAFGGA01. The sequence goes on along the minus strand of JAFGGA010000188.1, from coordinate 30,065 downwards.
AGCCTCTGGATAAGATGACGACGCCTGAATTGAAAGAAGTTGCCAAGCTGATTCCCGGTGTAACGGGCGTTACGGCCATGAAAAAAGAAGAATTACTGGCCCTGATTAAAGAGTTCAGGGGGATCAGGGATGAAGAACCGGACAGAAAAGCCAAGAAGAAGGGCAAGAAAAAAGATCTCAATGTGAAAGAGCTTAAGAAAAAGGTCGTGCAACTGAAAGAAGAAAAGGTGGCCGCTCAAAAATCAAGGGATAAGAAGCGGACGGATATTCTACGTCGTCGCATAAATCGTACAAAAAAGCAAACCCGTAAAGTGGCACATGCTTAATATTCTTTCTTTTTTGAACAGGTCCGTAGGATGTGAAATCCGGGGCCTGTTTTGTTTTTGAAAAGGCATACATGAAGGCAAATGCCCAATGATGAAAACAATGGCCATTATACCGGCGGCAGGGGCCGGGGTGCGTATGGGAACGAAGCAGGCCAAGCAGTTCTTAGACTTTTGCGGCAAGCCTCTGCTGGCGATGACATTGGAGAAATTTCAAGTTTGTGCAAGTATTGACGGTGTCATTCTGGTTGTTCCTTCGCATGATGTGGAATACTGTCAAAAAGAGATTATTGATCGATATCGGTTGAATAAGGTTGAAAAGGTTGTGGCGGGGGGAGAGAGGCGTCAGGACTCCGTAAGAAAGGGGTTGATGGCGATCGAAGGCCGGTGTAAATGGGTCCTGATCCATGATGGGGTTCGGCCCTTCATTGAGTCTTTCCTTATTGAAGCGGTTGTCAAGTCCGTGAAAAAAGAGAGGGCGGTGATCACGGCCTTGCCCGCTAAAGAAACAGTAAAAAAAGTGGACGCTGATGGTTTTATCATAAAAACGTATGATCGAAAGCAAGTTTATCTGGTGCAGACTCCGCAGGCCTTTCAATATGATGATATTATGACGGCCCATCAAAAGGCCTTTCTTGAAGCTTGGGATGAAGTGACCGATGACGCCTTGTTGGTTGAAAAGATGGGTGTTCCCGTAAAGGTTATTACGGGATCTGAAAATAATATTAAGGTGACCACACCCCATGACCTTGAATTGGTCAGGTTTTTGATGGGCAAAAGGTAATGATTTTAAGAATCGGTACAAGAGGGAGCAAGCTGGCCTTGGCGCAAAGTGAGTGGGTTAGAGACCAGATTGTGAGCCGAAACCCGGATACCCAAGTTGAATTGGTTCAAATCAAAACCAAGGGTGATAAGATCCTGGATTCACCATTGAGTCGAATCGGCGGTAAAGGCCTTTTTGTCAAGGAGATTGAAGAGGCCCTGCTTAAAAAAGAAGTGGACCTTGCGGTCCACAGCATAAAGGATGTCCCCGCGGAACTACCTGAAGGTCTGTGCATCACGGTTTATCCGAAGAGAGAAGATCCGCGCGATGCGTTTGTTTCCTTGCGATATCAACATCCCAGCAAACTCCCCCAAGGAGCCATTGTGGGGACGGGTAGCTTGAGACGGTCGGCCCAGTTGCTGGCTCTCCGATCCGACTTGCGAATCGTTGCCATGAGGGGTAATGTGGATACACGACTTCGGAGATTAGAGTCCGAGGATCTCCATGGCTTAATCTTGGCCTCTGCTGGTCTGAATCGTTTGGGGCTCAGTAGTCGAATCGGGTCTTTGCTTTCTCCTGATGAACTTTTGCCGGCCATCGGGCAAGGAGCCTTGGGCCTGGAAATGAGGGAGGATGATGCCGACCTATACGGGATGCTTTCTTTTTTGAATGATCGCACTACGGAAGTCACCATCCGAGCAGAGAGGGCCTTTCTAAAGAAGTTGGAGGGAGGCTGTCAAGTCCCCATTGCCGGATATGCCCAATTGGATGGCAATGCCCTTCACCTTCAAGGTATGGTGGCGGAATTGGACGGAAGCAAGATCATAAAAGATAAGATGATCGGAGCACAGAATTATCCTGAAGAGATCGGCATAAAGCTTGCTGAACGGGTTTTAAGCAGCGGGGCGGATAAGATATTAGCAAGAGTGTATGGACGAGAATAATAAACCATGGATCCCTCCAACGCGGGAAACGTCCAACTCGATATTGGCGAGCAAGCACTTGTCTGCCTCAAGCGGACCGAACGAAAGTGAAACAGAGTCGTCACCCCGACCCCTTATCCAGCACGGGATAGACTGCGGCCGGGGTCCAGAAGCCGGTGTAAATAATGGATTCCCCGGTCAAGTCGGGGAATGACATAAAAGGCCCATAGCACAGGGCGGATGACCTAAGGTTTCTTTGAAGTTTCATGCGAGTATCCTTGATGCACTCGTAAAAAGTCGTCACCCCGGCGAAAGCCGGGGTCCAACGTCCATGTAACTATTTGAAAAGACTGGATTCCGGCCTCCGCCGGAATGACGGCTTTAAGATGCTAGTCACAGGAATAATATTGTCGGATCATTCGAATAGTCGTTTTGTTTCGAATATTAGATCATTTTGGATACAAATGACCACAATATACCAAAAAAAAGGCAAGGTTTATCTAATAGGCGCCGGTCCTGGTGATCCGGGATTGTTGACGCTAAAGGCCAAGGCGTGCATCGAGCGGGCCGATGTGGTGGTCTATGACTATCTCGCTAATCAGGCCTTTCTGGAATATGCCCATTCCGAGACGGAATTGATCTATGTGGGGAAGCAGGGCGGCGCGCACACCATGAAGCAAGAGGATATTAATGCGTTACTTTGCGAAAAGGCCGGCCAGGGTTTAAACATCGTCAGGCTAAAGGGGGGGGATCCCTTTATCTTCGGGCGAGGGGGTGAGGAAGCCCAGGAACTGGTCAAGGCCGGCGTGCCTTTTGAGGTGATCCCGGGTATCACATCCGCCATAGCCGTACCTGCTTATGCCGGGATTCCATTGACCCATCGGGATTACACGGCCACGGTGGCGTTCGTTACAGGCCATGAAGAACCCAACAAGGTCCAGTCCAATATGGATTGGGAAAAATTGGCCACTGGCATAGGGACTTTGGTTTTTTTGATGGGGATCGGTAATCTGGCCGAGATTGCTGAAAATTTGATCCACCATGGACGCACCCCGGATACGCCTGTGGCCGTTATTCAGCAAGGGACCATGGCCAAGCAAAAGACCGTTGTGGGGACCCTTCGGAATATTGCAGTTAAGGCCAAAGAGCGACAAGTCAGGCCCCCCGGGATCATTGTGATTGGGGAAGTGGTGAACCTTAGGGCCGAATTAAACTGGTTTGAGCAAAAGCCCCTTTTCGGTAAGCGGATTATTATCACCAGGGCCAGAGAACAGGCCAGCGAATTTCTCGCCCAATTAACGGAACTGGGAGCGGAATGCATTGAGTTCCCGACCATTGAAATCATACCCCCCAGTCAATGGGAAGATATGGATCGAGCGATCCGGTCATTGGATCGATATCAATGGCTCTTGTTTACCAGCGTCAACGGGGTTCAATATTTTTTTAAACGGCTTGAGGATCTGGGTAAGGATGTCCGCGGTTTAAAGAATATGAAGGTCGGTGCTATTGGACCCAAAACAGCCGAAGCGGTTTACGCCAAAGGCATCAAACCGGATCTGGTGCCGGATGAATATCGCGCCGAGGCCGTGGTGGACGCATTCAAGAAACAGGGTGCGGAAAATCTAAACATATTGATCCCCCGCGCTGCCGAGGCCAGGGAGATCCTTCCCGAAGAATTGAAAAAAATGGGCGCCCGTGTGGATGTGGTGGAGGCATACCGGACAGTCATGCCGGACAAGGGAGCCGATAAGGTAAAGGCCATGCTGCAAGATGGAGAGATCCACATGATCACCTTCACGAGTTCATCCACGGTCACCAATTTCGTAAGTATGTTCGAGTCTGATAAAGATCAACTGAAACACTGGATGGAAAAGTCGGCCGTGGCCTGTATCGGTCCCATAACGGCCCAAACAGCGGAAAAAAATGGGTTGAAAGTCAGCGTAATGCCCAAGGATTACACCGTTGAAGCATTGACTGATGCCATATTACAATACTATTCATAGACATTGGGACGGGTTTTTACTACAAGGATCTTTCATAAGGGGCGCCAAAGGAAAGTTTTATGATATCGCTAAACCCGCCCTCAATCTTATCCATCCTAACCTTCGTAATGATGGCTTCTTATCCAATCATCAGTCTTTCAGAATTTAACATTTCTTGATCAGATGCCAGCACGTATTTGACAATGTGTGTCAGAGGTGTAAAATGCATGCTGTATGCGTGTAAGCCTAGGAGGTCACTGGCGATGAGAACAAATATTGATATTGATGATCAATTATTGGAGGAGGCTTTTCCCGTTAGCCAAGTAAGGAGCAAAAAAGACCTCATCCATGATGCTTTAAAAGAGTATATTCTATTACCTGAATCTTGCACCAATCATCTACTCCGGCTTGAAGCGCCTTGACTATAAAGCCTGTTTCGTGATTTTGATCCTCACCATATTGGTAATATGCCTGCGTGTCAAAATCACTCCAACTACGCTTTATCGTCAGGCTTTCGGCGCCTCGCTACGATGATTGGTGCAAGATTCAGGTATCAAAAAAAACGGTATCATTTTAGATTTTTGGTAACAATTTTGCTCTTTAAAAATTACGTGATACAAGGCTGGATTCCGCGATCAAGTCACGGAATGACGTAATTGGAACAGCCTATTGGGCTGCTGTCATTCCGTGACTTGATCGCGGAATCCAATCGTTTGGATTTAGAAAAACCTAAATTGTTACAAAAAACGAAGAGACCTCATTGAGTTGGCCGGAACAATAGAATTTTATGAAGGATACAACCATAAGGATCTGAGGAAAACCGGAAATGATTCTTGTTGATACCTCTGTTTGGGTCCATATTTTAAGAGATACATCCGGCGGTATGGTGCAAGACTTTCGTAAAAAAATTGCGGAAATAAGGCCGCTTTTTCATGAATTTTATCATCTCACACAAATCGGTTAGTTTCTAAATGTCATGCTATTTTCGACACATGAAGGATGTTCTGGCGGAGGCCGGGATAGAGGTCACGAAGGATAATAAAAAGGAGATCGATAAAATCATTCATGAGTTGGTGGATGTGAAATATAAGGATTGTTCACCCACCTGGAAGGCGGTTAAAGAACGGCTCAACAGCGATCAAAAGACCCGAGACGCATTTGTTAAAAAACTCAAGAAAAGACTGGCTAAGATCCAAGGAGGTGGCTGATCATGATTATCGATGTATACAATCATATTTTACCGAAAAGATATCAGGAGATGGTTGAAAAGAAAGTGGTCGGTCGGGATAAGGCCCTGCCTTCCTCAAACTGGGCCAAGATCGTGTATACCTTGGTGGACCTGGACGCCCGGTTCCGGATCATGGATGCCTTTGATGAATATATCCAAGTAATATCCGTATCGTCGCCACCCAACTATAGTATCGCCCAACCGCCCTTGTCCGTCGATCTGGCCCGTGTGGCCAATGACGAACTGGCGGAGTTGGTCCAAAAATATCCAGATCGTTTTGCGGCCGGCGTTGCCACGCTTCCCATGAATGACCCGGATCAAACCGTGATTGAGGCTGAACGCGCCATGAAAGACCTTCGGTTGCGAGGGGTTGAGATCTACACGGACATTCTGCGGAAAACCCATTGACTCCCCCGAGTTCTGGCCGTTATATGAAAGGATGGCGGAACTGGGACGACCGATCTTCATCCATCCTCAGGGGGAGATATCCGTGCCGGACTATGAAGGTGAGACCCACTCAAAATATCGGCTCTGGACCAAATTGAGATGGCCCTATGCCACGGCCATGGCCCTATGCCGGTTGGTCTATACCGGAGTTATGGAGAAATTCCCGGATCTAAAGATCGTTACCCATCATTGCGGAGGATTTATCCCGTTCGTGGCTGGCCGGTTGGATTGGGCGGATGATGTAAACGAGATGCTTATGGGACAGCGGGATTTTTATCTAAAGGAAAACGCCTTGGTCTATTTCCGACGATTTTTTTATGATACTGCCACAAACGGCAATCCGGCAGCATTAAGATGTGGAATGGAATTCGCCGGGATCGATCAATTGGTATTCGGTACGGACCTGCCATTCGGCAACCAACTGGGAAGGAGACTTATTCGGGAAACCATTCGGGCAGTGGAACGTATGGGTTTAACTGATGATGAGAAATTGAAGGTTTATCGAGATAATGCCGTCAGGCTGATGAAATTGCCGCTTGGGGCGATTTAGGAGGCAATCCAAAAATGACAGAGTATATCCAAGTTCTCACAACCTTGGAAACCAAAGAAGATGCCAGGGCAGTGGCCAATGAGGTCGTGGCCAAAAAACTAGCGGCCTGCGCGCAAGTGATAGGTCCCATTACCAGTACATATTGGTGGGAGGGAATTGTGGAAGAAGCCGAGGAATGGCTCCTGATCATGAAGACGCGGAAGGGTTTGTATGATGATCTGGAAAGGGTTATCAAAGAAATGCATTTTTATGAAGTCCCGGAGATCCTGGCAGTACCCGTGGTTGAGGGTAATCCCGATTATTTGAGATGGCTGGATCGGGAGGTCAAAGAACAATGATCAATGATCAATGATCAACGATCAATGTATTTGCGCAATCAGAGGTATCACCCCCCAGTTTGGAGAGGGCATGTTCCAGGGCGGGCAAAACAACGGCGAGATTATCTTTGACCCCGCTAGGGCTACCGGGCAGATTAATAATGAGGCATGATCCCCGGACCCCTGCCATGGCTCGTGATATCATGGCGTGGGGTGTCTTGGTCATGCTTGCGGCCCGCATGGCCTCGGCGATTCCGGGAACCTCGTAGTCAATAACCTCTTTCATGGCTTGGGGAGTGAGATCAGTGGGACTGAGTCCGGTTCCTCCGGATGTGATGATGAGGGACAACTTTTGTTTGTCCGACCACTCAACCAGCGTTTCCGCAATCCGTTTTCGATCATCAGGGACGATCTTTTTTTCCGCAATCTGGAAACCCTGTCTTTCGAGCATTGCGGCGGCCGTTTCACCGCTTTCATCCCTTCTCTTGCCTTGAGACCCTTTATCGCTAATGGTTAAGACACCTGCCCGAAATCGTCTATCCATTGAAACGGACCTAGGACCTACTCTTCGGACTTGGACGCCGCAATGATCTTTTCAGCCAGTTGGGCCGGAACTTCTTCATAATGGGAATGTTCCATTTTAAAGGTCCCGCGTCCGGCCGTGAGGGCGTTCAGGTCCAGGGCGTAACGCAGCACCTCGGACATGGGGGCTTGTGCCTTGATGACTTGGTATTTTCCTTGAGTATCCATTCCGAGGACCCGGCCACGTCTGCTGTTAAGATCACCCATCACATCACCCATATGTTCTTCCGGGGCAATGATCTCCATCTTCATGATAGGTTCCAAAAGAATAGGTTGAGCTTCCTGTACACCTTTTTTAAAACACATGCTTGCGGCGATCTTGAAGGCCATTTCCGAAGAATCCACATCATGGGATTTTCCATCATAAAAGCGCACTTTTACATCCACAACCGGATAGCCTGCAAGAACTCCCTTGGGCAAGGCTTCGAGCAATCCCTTTTCCACGGCAGGTACGAAATTTCGCGGGACGTTCATGCCGACCAAGGCCTCATCGAATACAAACCCTGCTCCTGTTTCAAGAGGAGAGATATCAAAATGGACCTCCGCGAATTGACCACGGCCGCCTGATTGTTTTTTATGGCGGTAAACAATCCCGGTAGCCGATTTTTTGATGGTTTCCCGATAAGGGACCCGAACCGGTTTGAGCTGAACCTCAACCCCGAATTTCCTGGCTAATTTTTCACATGTGGCTTCAATATGAATCTGTCCTGTTCCAGAAATGATAATTTCGGAGGTGCCTTGATCTCTGTTTAATCTTAAAGTGGGGTCTTCTTCAAGGAGTCTTGCCAGAGAAGAAAAGACCTTTTCTTCACTCCCTTGAGTTTTGGGCTCGATGGCATAGGAAATAACAGATGGCAGGGGGTCCGATAATTTATAGATGATGGCATCGCTTTCTTTGCAGAGGGTATCGCCTGTGGCTGTTTCTTTCAACTTGGCAAAGGCAATGATATCTCCCGGTATGGCCTGTTCAACGGGTGATTGTTTTTTCCCTTCCAATAGAAAGATCTGACCGAATCTTTCTTTGGTTTCTTTATTGGCGTTATAGAGTTCGGAATCCGAGGTGAGGGTGCCGGAAAAAACCCGTAAAATCGTTAATTTTCCTGCAAAAGGATCGGCCATGGTCTTGAAAACAAGGGCTGAAAAAGGGGCGTCCGCGGTGATTTTTCTCTCAATGGGCTCCTTCGTTCGGGGGCTGGTGCCCGTGATCGAGCCTTTTTCCAATGGGGATGGAAGACCTAGATAGATAAGGTTCATCAATTGCGCAGCGCCCACATTGAGAATGGCTGAACCGCACAGAATAGGGGCTATTACTCCTGATTTCATGCCTTTATAAAGGGCTTCTTCGATCTTTTGATTGTCAAGTTCTTCACCTTCTAAGTATTTTTCCATCAATTCATCATCGGCCTCGACAATATTTTCGATCATTTTTTCGCGCCATTCATTAACCGTATCACTCAGGTCGGCTGGAATGTCGGCGTCTTCAAATTTACCGCTGCCGTCTTTAGCATAAAGAAGGGCCTTCATCTTGATTAGATCAACCAATCCTTTAAATTGATCTTCCTCGCCGATGGGTAGAAAAATAGGTGTCGCCTTAATATTAAAGGCCTTTGCCGTTTCTTCCATGACTTTAAAGAAATCCGATCGCTCCCTATCCATTTTGTTAATAAAGATGATCCGCGGAAGGGCTTTTTCATCAGCAAATCCCCAAACCTTTTCGGTTCCGACTTTCACACCCGCTGTTGCGTCGAGGACGATCACCACGCCGTCTGCCGCATGAAGAGAGAAGCGAGTATCCGAGTGGAAATTATCGTCCCCGGGAGTGTCAATAATATTGATATAATGCTTTTTCCAGCTGCAGTGATGAAAAGCGGAGCTAATGGTGATCCCTCGTTTTATTTCTTCGGGTTCAAAATCCAGGTTGGAGCTGCCATCATCCACCTTCCCAAGCCTGGATGTGGATTTTCCACTAAACAGCATGGCTTCGGCCAAAGACGTTTTACCGGAACCGACATGGGCCAATAAGGCCACGTTCCTGATCTGCTCACTTTTTCTTTCCATATATCAAATTCCTTTCAAATTTGATGGTTAGGGGGTGTTTCTTTACATTGAAAGAATGAAAACCTATATCAATAAAATAAATAAAGTCAAGCTGAGATTAATATTCATTCATTTTTTCATTGCTAATCAAAGGAAATATGATATTTTATTTATTTTTTAACTAATTCAATGCCTTCGATATGACGTTAGCCCAACTGATTGAAAAATTTATCATCTACCTTGGCTCCCAAAAGGCATACTCCGATCATACCCTAAAGAGTTATCAAAATGATTTATTTCAATTTTTGGGGTTTTTGGCGCAAAGCGACTTAATATCGGAAGAAGAGGTGCTTCAGGATAGATTGGGACGTATCGATTTTTTGACTTTAAGGGCTTATTTGGGGGGGCTGTTCGGACAATACAAGAAGACGACCATCGCCCGTAAATTGTCGGCCCTGCGTTCATTTTTTCATTTTTTAGAGAAAAACGACCTGGTTACCCAAAATCCGGCCGCGGATGTCTCTACCCCGAAACAAGGGAAGTATATCCCAACTTATCTCCCTGTGGATGATATGTTCAGGCTGCTGGAGGGACCGGATAAGGAAAAGCCTCTGGGTTTAAGGGATCTGGCCATTTTAGAAGTGCTTTATTCATGCGGTATACGGGTGGCTGAATTGGTGGGTCTGGATCTTTCAAACATTGACTTTGATCAACGCCTGGTTAAAGTTATCGGAAAAGGCAAAAAGGAGAGGATGGTCCCTATCGGCAAGCAGGCCATTCAGGCCGTAAAGATTTACTTGGAAGGGACTACCCGGTTGCGGGCAAAAAATCCCCCCATACAGGAGCAACCGCTTTTTATCAATGCTCGTGGAGGGAGATTGAGTGCGAGGAGCGTTCGAACGATCGTAAAAAGATATGCGAAACGGTGCGGGTTGATGCCTGAGATCAGCCCGCACTCCTTAAGACACACATTTGCCACGCATCTCCTTGATGGCGGAGCCGATCTGAGGTCTGTGCAGGAGCTTCTGGGCCATGTTAGTCTTTCTACAACACAAAAATATACCCATGTCACCATGGATAAATTGATGAAGGTCTATGACAAGGCGCATCCTAGAGCGTAAAAATCGACACCAGATCCAGACCGGGTTGGAATGACGCATTGGCTCAAGGCGCGCGGCGCAAGGCGTAAGGGAAAGCTAAGTATGAGACAAAGACTATCTATCTAGTGCTCATTTGAAAATCCCTCAAATTCCCTCCCCCTTGACGGGGGAGGGTTAGGGTGGGGGAGGAAAAGCCAGGCGTGTCACAGGATTTCATGTTGATCCCCCCTCCCTCTAACCCCCTCCCGCATGGAGGTTGTGTTTGAATACGTAAAATCCGTCATTCCGGACGAGTGGAGCGTAGCGAAGCGAGATCCGGAATCCAGAAATGCGTAGCCATTCCAAAAACTTCTGGATTCCGGCTCGCCCCGTTGAATAGGGTACCCCTTGGGACATTCAACTGGGAGAGCGCTCCGTTTCACAGGGCTTTGCCTGTCAACGATCCCGTCTTTAGCGGGAAATGACGAATTGTGACACAGTCTCATGGGGAGGGAGGATGATTGGATGGGCCAAACTAAGAAGGATTCCATATGACAACCAAACTGAATACGGGACCCATTCGGGCCACAACGATCCTGTCTGTGAGAAAAGACGGAAGGGCCGTGATGGCGGCTGATGGTCAAGTCACTTTGGGTGAGACGATCATGAAGCATAAGGCCAACAAAATTCGTACCATGTATGATGATCAAGTGGTGGTTGGATTTGCCGGTGCCGCGGCCGACGCCTTTAATTTATTCGAGCGCTTAGAGGGAAAATTGGAACAATATAAAGGGAACTTGGTTAGGGCCGCCGTTGAATTGGCCAAGGATTGGAGAACAGATAGGATTTTAAGAAAGTTGGAGGCCTTGTTACTGGCGATGGATCAAGAACATACCCTCATCATTTCAGGCACCGGCGACGTGATCGAACCGGATGAGGCGGCGGCGGCCATCGGTTCGGGGGGACCCTATGCCCTTTCAGCGGCCCGGGCCATGATCGCCCATTCCGCGTTGGACGCCGTTGCCATAGCAAGGGAGGCCATGATGATTGCCGCATCCATTTGTCTTTATACCAATGAAGAGATTCATATCCAAGAAATCCAACAAGGTGAAACGCATGATTGAAAAAGATGAAATGCCGATTATGGAAATCTTAACCCCCCGAGAGATTGTCGCGGAGCTGGATAAATTTATTATCGGTCAAAATCAGGCCAAGCGTTCAGTGGCCATCGCATTGAGAAATCGATGGCGTAGGCAGCAAGTCGATCCGGAGTTAAGAGATGAGATCGCACCGAAAAACATCATTATGATCGGTCCCACTGGTGTGGGGAAAACGGAGATCGCGAGGCGTCTGGCTAGACTGGCCAATTCCCCTTTTCTCAAGATCGAGGCCACAAAGTTTACCGAGGTGGGATATGTGGGGCGAGATGTGGAATCAATGATTCGTGACCTGACCGAATTGGCCGTGAACATGACCAAGAAAGCTGAACAGGAAAAGGTCAAGGAAAAGGCCCGGGATCTGGCTGAGGAAAGATTGTTGGATATCCTGCTGCCGAAGAAAAAGGAAGAGGTCCACGTTGGGGAAGAGGGGGATAAGGAAAAGCTCCTGGAAGTGGTTAAAACGGATAAATTGGAGGCCATTTCGACAAGGGAAAAATTAAGGCGTATGCTCCGGGAAGGGAAAATGGATAGTCGTTATGTGGAACTGGAGACTATCAATCGAAATCTCCCGATGGTGGAGATCTTTTCAAGTTCCGGTATGGAAGAAATGGAATTCAATATCAAGGAGGTTTTTGGAAACATCTTCCCCGGAAAAACCAAAAAACGAAAAGTCAAGATACCCCAGGCCAAAGAAATTCTTTTGCAGGAAGAATCTCAAAAGCTTATCGATATTGATAAGGTTATTGAGATGGCGATTCGGATAACTGAACAGAATGGCATTATCTTCCTTGATGAATTGGATAAGGTGGCAGGTTCGGATACCGGGCATGGCCCGGATGTGTCCAGAGAAGGCGTACAAAGAGATCTTCTCCCCATCGTCGAAGGATCCACCGTTACCACCAAGTATGGAATGGTCAAAACCGACCATATTCTTTTCATTGCAGCGGGGGCGTTTAATGTGAGTAAACCATCGGATTTGTTACCGGAGCTGCAGGGTCGATTTCCCATCCGCGTGGAACTTGATTCCCTGACAAAGGAGGATTTTATCCGTATCCTTACAGAGCCGGAAAATGCCTTGATAAAACAATACATGGCGCTTCTTGAGACGGAGGGGATCGAGTTGAGTATTGATGAATCTGCTATTGAAGAGATCGCCGAGATCTCCTGCCAAGTTAATGAAAGAACCGAAAACATCGGGGCCAGACGTCTACACACCGTCATGGAGAAACTCCTGGATGAGATATCCTTTGATGCCCCGGATATGGAGGTCAAGACCGTGTTCATTGATAAGGATTACGTGACTAAAAAATTGGAGGACATCCTGGAGGATGAAAATCTGAGTCGATATATACTGTAAAGGTGCGGGGCGCAAGGCACAAGGCATGAGATCGAATACTATTTGCGCCACGGGCCTTTGGGCTATTCCGCAGATTCATAAGCTTTGATAAAAATCAAACCCTGGGCAAGTGAGAAAGTAACCATGAATGAACACCTGATAGATCGGGCCAAGGTCCTTATTGAAGCGCTCCCATACATCCAGCGGTTTAAAAACGCCATTGTGGTTATCAAATACGGCGGCCATGCCATGGTGGATGAGACCCTGAAAAAGAACTTCGCGTTGGATGTCATCTTGCTGAAGTATGTAGGCATCAATCCCATTGTCATTCATGGAGGTGGCCCGCAGATCAGCGAGCTGTTAAAGAATCTCTCCATTCAATCCGAATTTGTGGATGGAATGCGGGTAACGGATCAAAAGACCATGGATGTGGTGGAGATGGTCCTTGTCGGGAAAGTGAATAAAGAGATTGTGGCCTTAATCAACCAGAACGGCGGCCAATCCGTGGGCCTTTCAGGCAAAGACGGACATCTCATTACGGCGGAGAAACTGAAATACATCAAAAACAAAGGGGATAATCAACCTCCTGAGATCATCGATATGGGTATGGTGGGGCAGATCACGGCCATCGATAATCGGATACTGTTAAGTCTTATGGAGGGGCAGTTTATTCCAGTCATCGCGCCTGTGGGGGCTGGTGAGAAAGGTGAGACTTATAATATTAACGCGGATTTGGTGGCCGGACATATCGCGTCATCTCTTAAGGCCCGGAAATTGATCCTTTTAACGGATACGGAAGGTTTGCTGGATAAAGCAGGCCGTTTGATCTCCACCTTAAAGAAGAATGAAATTCAACCGTATATCAACGATGGAACCATCAAAGGTGGAATGTTGCCCAAGATCACTTGTTGCGCGGAGGCATTAGAGAGTGGCGTGAAAAAGGCCCATATTATCGATGGCCGTAAGGAGCATGCTATCCTCTTGGAGATCTTTACCAAGGGCGGTATCGGTACGGAAATCATTCATTAGAAAGAAGGTTTGCGGTGTAAGGTATACGGTTTATGGCCTAAGATTTAAAGATAATAAAATAATACCGTATGCCGTACACCTTGTACCTTATACCGTTTAATGTGGGCAATTTCTTTAAATGATTCGATATCTCCTTATTGAGAATCATCTTATTTGACAACTACGACAATGAACCATAAACAATGAACTCACATATACATAAGGATAATGCACCATGAATAACCCAATCAAAAACACCAAAACCCTTGCCGATCAATTTATGTTTAACACCTATGCACGGTTTCCCATCACGCTGGTTCGCGGAGATGGTTGTCGTGTTTGGGATGAGGATGGCCGGGAGTATATCGATTTTGTGGGGGGAATAGCCGTTTGCGCCTTAGGTCATAGCTCACCGCTTGTGACGAAGGTTTTGACGGAACAGTCCAGGCAACTGGTCCATGTCTCAAATCTTTATTACACCAGGCCTCAAGCTGAACTGGCGCAACTCTTGGTGGAAAACTCATTTGCGGACAAGGTCTTTTTCTGCAACAGCGGCGCCGAGGCCAATGAGGCTGCTATCAAGCTGGCAAGACGATATTCGGGAGAAAAGTATGGAAAAGACAGACATGTGATCATTACGATGAAGGGATCATTCCACGGCAGGACCATGGCGACCCTTTCAGCGACCGGTCAGGAGAAGGTAAAAACAGGTTATGACCCGCTCCTAGGTGGTTTCCAATTCGTGGAATTCAACGATCTTTCAGGTCTGAAACAGGCCATGAATCCGTCTGTGTGTGCTGTTATGCTGGAACCGATTCAAGGGGAAGGAGGGGTCGTCTGCCCGAAAGCGGATTATTTGAAAGAGGTTCGACGGTTTTGCGATGAAAACAATCTTCTCCTTATCTTTGATGAGGTTCAAGTGGGTATGGGAAGGACCGGACGTTTGTTTGCCCATGAGCATTACGGGGTCACGCCACACATTATGACCTTGGCCAAGGCCCTGGCAAACGGCCTTCCCATCGGGGCTATGCTGGCTATTGAGGATCTCAGCAGCGCCTTTGGTCCCGGGAGTCACGCCACGACCTTCGGGGGAACCCCTCTGATCACGGCCGTGTCAAAGGCTGTCCTCAGCTCCCTTCTGAAGGACGGGTGGATTGAGCACTGTCAAGAGATGGGGGAATATTTTAAAGGGCGGTTATTGGAACTTAAAAAACGGTATGATTTTATCATCGATGTGAGAGGTCAGGGCCTTATCATTGGCGTGGAATTAAACAGGGAAGGGGCATCTATTGTCCGCACCTGCATGGAGAGAGGTTTTCTGATCAACTGCGCCCAGGAAAAGGTATTAAGGTTCATTCCACCCCTTGTCGTCACGAAGGAAGAGATTGATCAATTGGTTGATACGCTTGAAGCGATTTTTAGGGTTTGAAATGAAAAAAGATCTATTAACACTTGAAGGTCTAAGCCAAGAAGATATCACATCCCTTATCCATAGAGCACTTGAGTTGAAACAACAAGGCCGGCAGGTCAAAAGGTCTCTGATGGGTTATACCTTGGGATTGATATTTGAGAAGGCCTCCACGCGAACCCGGGTTTCTTTTGAGACCGCCATGTTCAAACTCGGCGGACAAACATTGTTTCTGAGCAGCGGTGATACCCAATTATCCCGAGATGAAACAGTGGCTGATACAGCCAGGGTATTGTCCCGGTATATCGATGTGTTGGCCATCAGGACCTACTCTCAAGGGCTCGTGGAGGAAATGGCGCAATGGGCGGACATCCCCATTATTAATGCATTAACGGATCTTTACCATCCATGCCAGGTCCTAAGCGACCTCATGACGATTCAGGAAAAGAAGGGATCTCTGGCCAACTGGAAGGTGGCATGGATCGGTGACGGCAATAACGTAGCCCATTCATGGATCCAGGCAGCACGGATCATGGGATTTGAATTGGTTCTTGCCTGTCCCCCGGGATACCATCCATCATCTGACGTGATGGCCGGTGTCGGGACAAACATTCGGGTGGTGGAAGATCCGAAGGAGGCCGTTTCAGGCGCCCATATCATCAATACGGATGTGTGGGCCAGTATGGGGCAGGAAAAAGAGCGGGATCAGCGATTATCGGATTTTTGTGGTTATCAGGTGGATCAATCGCTCATTGATCTAGGTGCGCCTGATGCCCTGATCATGCATTGTCTACCTGCCCATCGGGGCGAAGAGATATCGGAAGAGGTTATGGACGGTCCCCATTCCATTGTCTTTGATCAGGCGGAAAATAAGATGCATCTTCATATGGCGCTGCTGGAGTGGCTATTGGGGGTATAAAAGGCGCAGGGCGAAAGGCGCGTGGCGCAAAGGACAGAGCGTAAGGCGCCCACGAGTCGTTTTTGTTAGAGCGGGTCACGCGCAGCGCGGGCGCTTGCGCCGCGTGCCGTACCCGCGTTTCGTCTGTGTTTGTCCTTGTGGGCCTGCCCCGTCGTTGCCTTGGCGAAGTCGGGTCTGTGGCTCATTCAAATGTTACTAAAATATAAGGGACGACGAAAGGAGATTCGGTCGTTTGAAAAAAGGAATGAAAAAAATTATACTGGCCTATTCAGGCGGTTTGGATACGTCGATCATATTGGCGTGGTTAAAGGAGACCTATCAATGTCCGGTTGTTGCCTACGCGGCGGATCTGGGCCAAGGTGATGAGGTAAAGGGGATTCGAGAAAAGGCTGTTCAAACGGGTGCGGATGATGTGATTATTGAGGATCTTCGGGAAGAGTTCGTGAAAGACTTTGTCTGGCCGGCCTTGAGGGCCAATGCCATATACGAATCCAGCTACCTCTTGGGGACATCGTTAGCAAGACCCATCATAGCCATGAAACAGGTGGAGGTGGCCAATCGATCGGGAGCAGATGCGGTCAGTCATGGCGCCACCGGCAAGGGAAATGATCAGGTTCGGTTTGAAATGAGTTATATGGCATTAAACCCAAAACTAAAAATTATCGCCCCATGGCGGATTTGGAAATTCAAGGGTCGTGAAGATCTTATTCAATATGCTCACTCCCGGAATATTCCAGTTCCAGTTACTAGAGAGAAGCCTTATTCCAGCGACCGTAATCTGCTCCACATCAGCTTTGAAGGGGGCATTCTCGAGGATCCGTGGCGTCAACCCCCTGAGGATATGTTTGTTCTTTCCACATCTCCGGAAAAGGCACCGGATCAAGCCACCTATATAGAGATTGAGTTTCAGGGGGGTGATCCGGTGGCCGTGGACGGGCTGGCTATGTCACCGGCCTTGCTGCTGGCCCATTTAAACGATCTGGGCGGGAAGAACGGTATCGGCCGCGTGGATCTGGTTGAAAATCGGTATGTCGGCATGAAATCCAGGGGGGTGTATGAAACACCCGGCGGGACGATTCTGAGGATCGGTCATCAGGCCTTGGAATCCATCACCATGGATAGGGAGGTCATGCATATTCGGGATGGATTGATCCCCAGGTATGCGGAAATGATTTATTATGGTTATTGGTTTTCACCGGAGAGAGAGATGCTCCAGGCCCTGATGGATGAGTCCCAGAAAAATGTAAGCGGCGTGGTCCGGTTGAAACTTTATAAAGGAAACTGTATGGTTGCAGGGAGAAAGTCAGGTCTGTCGCTCTATGATCCTGAGATGGCGACCTTTGAGGGAGAAGACGTATACAACCAAGGTGATGCGGAAGGTTTTATACGGCTCAATGCCCTGCGGCTTAAGATTGCCAAGTTGATGAAACGAAGTTAGTGAATCATGGTACAATAACGTACATTTTGATTATGTGTTTTCACCCCCATCGTAACCCTTCCCATTCAGGGGTAGGGAAGGGAGGGGGTTTGACGCAGCATGCAATTACGAGAAGGGTCAAACAATGGCAGGAAAAACTTGGGGAGGCCGTTTTAAAGAGGATATCAACGAAAAGGTTGATCGGTTTAATGCCTCTATTGGCTTTGATCACAGATTGTATGCCTTTGATATAGAGGGCAGTATCGCTCATTGTCGGATGTTGGCGAAACAGGGGATCATCACTGAAGAAGAGGGATCTCGGATTATCAGTGCCCTTGGTGAGATCAAACGGGGGATTGAGCGTGGTGAACTGCCCATCAATGACGATTATGAAGATATCCATACCCTTGTTGAAAATATCCTGATTGAAAAGATTGGCGCCCTGGGGGAAAAACTCCATATCGGGAGAAGCCGAAACGACCAGGTTGCGTTGGATGTACGGCTCTATGTCAGAGAAGCTATCTCCCGCATGGCCCGTCTCATACACGATCTACAGAAAAGCCTGATTGATCTGGCTGAAAGACACCTGGATGTGATTATGCCGGGATACACCCATCTTCAGCCCGCTCAGCCGGTCCTTTTGGCCCATCATTTGATGGCCTATTTTGAGATGCTCAAGAGGGACTCTCAGCGTTTTCAGGAGAGTTTAAAGCGCGTCAATATTCTTCCCCTCGGGAGCGCCGCCTTGGCCGGTACGACCTTTGACCTGGATAGGGAGATGGTGGCCAAAGAGCTGGGCTTTGATGACATCTCCACAAACAGTATGGACGCGGTGAGCGACCGGGACTTTGTCCTGGAATATCTCTTTGCGACCTCCGTATTGATGATGCACTTGAGCCGTTTCAGTGAAGAGATGATCCTTTGGTCCAGCCGTGAATTCGGCTTTATAAACCTTCCGGATGCCTTTTGTACGGGAAGCTCCATTATGCCTCAAAAAAAGAATCCGGATATCTTAGAGCTCATAAGGGGAAAAACAGGTCGCGTATATGGTCATCTGATATCCCTTCTGACCACCATGAAGGGATTGCCCATGACCTATAATAAGGATATGCAGGAGGATAAGGAGGCCCTTTTTGATGCGGCCGATACGGTTGAAAACTGCCTGGATATCATGGCTCTTCTTCTCAGGCAAATCGTATTTAATACGGACAGGATGAAAAAAGCGATTGAGAAAGGGTATCTTGCGGCAACGGATTTGGCCGATTATCTTGTTAAGAAAGGGATGACGTTTCGGCAAGCTCATGAAGTCGTGGGCAAGGTCGTTCTATTTGCCATTGACCAAAAAAAGGAGTTGCATGAATTGACCCTTGAGGAACTCCATGGATTTACCCGGCAGATCAAGGAAGATGTTTTTGAATGGCTTGATCCAGCGTTAACGGTTCAGAGGAGGAACCTACCGGGAGGCACAGGGCCTGAAACGGTCAAAATACGCATTCAACAGGCCAGAGCGGAGATTCCGTCTTGATTCGGCGTTGGGTTTTCATTTTTTTGATTTCCATTATGCTTGTCATCGCGGGATGGGCTTGCGGGAGAAAGGCCCCGCCCTTTATTCCTGAAGCGGTTTTTTCAGCGAAAGTAGTCGGTCTAGAAGGTCAATGGGTGGAGGGGAAAATCGTTTTAACAGGAACCATAGACCTCTCTGAAACACAGGAGGATATCCATGGTGAGATCAAGGGTTGCAGGGTCTATCTTGCCGAGTTTCCCGTTGAAAATTCACCGTGTAAGGGGTGTCCCATCCAATACAGTCACTTTCATGAATGTGGGGCTAATGTCATTGGGTCTAATGGATTCGTCTGCGACATGCCGATTGATGATAGAGACCGGATCTTGTTTTTAAAAGTGCATTTGATCGGGCCTAATGGTATCCTTGGCCCGGCATCCGAACAGATTAGGGTGGAAGTGGAATAGGGATCGCCTCTCCTTCGATGAGTATAAGCATTCATTTTTACGCCGGAAGGACTATGGCAGATTTATTGTAAAAGAAAAAAATCGAACATCCAACATCGAGTGATGAATAAAAAACAATATTGAACAGAAAATGGTGATTGTGGAAAAATAATCCTTTAATGTTGGACCTTCATCGCAATAATTCGATATTGGATGTTCGATGTTGGACGTTCATATTTCAGAGCAAGCTTTCCGTCTAAATGTAATTTTTGAATGTATGCAAAATCAGTTAATCCGTAGGTCGGGCTGAGGAACGAAACTCGACTCAGGCCTAAAATAGTGCCTATCAAAAAATACCCCCTCCCGCCTCGAGGGGGAGGGAATAACGGCCATTTCTGGATGGAAATTAATGAAATGAAAAAGCATTCATATAAAAGGGGGATATGTTTATGTTCAGAGGATCGATTGTCGCTATCGTAACACCTTTTAAAAACGGACGGGTTGATGAAGATGCCTATCGGGAGTTGATTGAGTTCCAGATCCAAGGAGGTACCAGCGCGATCGTACCGTGCGGCACCACGGGCGAATCAGCTACCCTCAGTATTCAGGAACATAATCGGGTGATCGATATTGCCGTGGAAGCGGTCAACAAGCGGGTTCCGGTTATTGCCGGGACAGGCGGTAACAGCACGTCCGAAGCCATCGAGCTGACTGAACACGCTAAAAAGGCGGGTGTGGATGCGACCCTTCAAGTGACGCCATATTATAACAAACCGAGCCAGGAAGGCCTTTATCAACATTTTAAGGCCATTGCCAAGGCCGTCCCCTTGCCACAGGTCCTATACAACGTCCCTGGCAGAACAAGCGTCAACATGTTGCCCGAGACGGTAGCCCGCCTTTCCGAACTTTCCGAAGTCGTCGCTATCAAGGAGGCATCCGGAGACCTGGGACAGATGGCGGAGATTATCCATTTGGCGGGTGATCAGATTACGCTTTTATCCGGTGATGACAATGTGACCTTACCGGTATTGGGAATTGGTGGAAAAGGGGTGATATCCGTTGTGGCCAATATTGTACCCAAAGATACATCGGATATGATTAAAGCCTGGGAGGCCGGCCGGTTGGAACAGGCCAGACAGCTTTTTTATAAACTTTTTCCCTTGTGCAAGGCCATGTTCTATGAGACCAATCCTGTGCCCGTTAAAACTTCATTAGTCCTGATGGGGAAGATTCAGGAAGGCCTCAGGCTGCCGTTGGCACCTATGTCATCGGCAAACCTGGAGCGATTAAAAAAAGTATTGATTGATTACGGATTGATCCATTAGTCTCCCAATCGGGAATGGTTGAAATCCCTCGCCTTCAGGCGAAGAAAAATTCGCATAGTCGCAAAGCGACTTGTCATTCCGGCCCCCGAGCCGGAATCCAGTAACGCAGAAATGGATGGATTCTGGATGCCGGATCAAGGCCGGCATGACGGTCACAATGAATTTGGTTTTGAAACTATTTGAGTTTGATCAACCGATTTTTGAACCCCTCGTCTTGTAGACGAGGATTATTCAGTGTACTCTTGGAAATGCCTCAAATTCCCTCCCCCCAAACCCCTCGAGGGTAAGGGGATGAATATATGGACACTGCTGGTTAGAAAGAGGAGCCATGAAAACCAAAGCCATCGTGGCCGGGGCGGCCGGCCGAATGGGACAAAAGATTATTCAAATGATTCAACAAAGCGATGGGGTCACCCTGGGTGGCGCATTTGAGCATCCGAACCATTCCGCCGTGGGACGGGATGCCGGTGTGGTGGCCGGTGTAGGGGAATTGGGGATCCCCATTAAGGGATCGTTGCGGGATATCTTGGGGCAAGGGGATGTATTGATTGATTTTACCATTCCTCAGGCCACTCTTGAAAATATCCGCACGGCATCTCCGAAAGGTCTTTCAATGGTCATCGGTACGACCGGTATAACCGGGGAAGGACTTGACGAGTTAACCCGTTTAGCGAAAACGATTCGATGTGTGATGGCCCCCAATATGAGTGTGGGCGTGAATGTCATGTTTCATATTGCCGCCGATATGGCCCGCATATTAGGTGATGACTATGATATGGAGATTATAGAAGCTCACCATCGGTTTAAAAAAGACGCGCCAAGCGGGACGGCCATGCGTCTTGCTCGTGTCTTGGCGGAGGCCGTAAACCGGGATTTGGATAAAGTGGCCAAATACGAGCGGAAAGGGCTTATCGGCGAAAGGCCTGGTTCCGAGATCGGCGTGCAAACCATAAGGGCCGGTGATATTACGGGGGATCATACGGTATTGTTCGGCGGGATTGGTGAGAGGTTGGAATTGACGCATCGTGCCCATAGCCGAGATAATTTTGCGAAAGGTGCGGTTCGAGCTGCGGCATGGATAGTTAAACAACCCATTGGCCTTTATGATATGCAAGATGTGCTGGGGTTAGGGCGCATGGCTCAAGGCGCAGCCGCCGTCGTCTAAAGACTATGGCGGGCCAGGGAGCGCATAGAACAAGGCCATTATTCCCAAGTTTTTATATTTGTGATTTTAACCATGAACCATGAACATTAAACCTCAAATGAAAACAGCATACATTGGAATCGGATCAAACTTGGGGGACGCTCATCATCATTGCCTTACAGCAGTTGGTGAAATAGAGCGAATCCCGGGATGTATCCTTATCGGAACTTCCCCTTGGTATATGACTGAGGCGGTGGGCGTTAAAAATCAAGATTGGTATGTGAATGGTGTCTTGTCCGTATCTGTTAATTTATCCGCCCAGGGGCTTATCCATCATTTGCTTCATATTGAAATGGACATGGGTAGGGTCCGGAAAGAACGGTGGGAATCGCGTATTATCGATCTGGATATTTTGCTTTATGGAGAAGATATTATCAGACAAGAAAATCTTACTATCCCTCATCCGCTGATGCACGAACGGCGTTTTGTATTGACCCCGATGGTGGATCTGGCGCCGGAATTGATTCATCCTCTTTTAAAAAAGACCATGACTGAACTATTGGCATTGGCTGATAAAGATGGTCAGGTTGTCGAACGGATTAAGGCCTAGGAAATGATACTGATACGATTTTTACTTTTTGCCGTCCTCTTCTATCTTCTATACCGCGTGATAAAAATATTTTGGGGCGCCACGAAACAAGTCAAAGATAAGCGGCGTCCGACCGGTGTGATTGATGAGATGGTACAGGATCCCTTTTGTAAGACCTATATCCCTCGTCGAGAAGCCATCCGAAAAAATATAGGCGGAAAAGAATATTTTTTTTGTAGCCAGGAGTGTGCGGATAAGTTTCAATCCGAAAACGAAGCTGAAAATACCACCCAATAAATCAGAATTCCTCCCCTTCAAGGAGCAGAGGAGAGAGCATGCCCCGTCCTCGATACGGGGTGAGGGGGTGGGGTAAACCCAATCTTTTACATTCTCCACTGCCCTCTCCTTGAGGGGAGAGGGGGTTGGTTTTTTATTATATTACGGAGGTTCCCATGAAGTTTTTCATCGATACAGCAAATATTGAGGAGATTCAAAAAGCTAATGAACTGGGATTGCTTGACGGCGTCACCACAAACCCCAGTCTGGTGGCGAAAGAAGGTCGTGATTTTAGGAGTTTGATCCAAGAGATATGCAAGATAGTGGATGGCCCGGTGAGCGCGGAGGTGGTCAGCACAAATTCGCAAGGGATGATCAAGGAGGCCCTGGAATTGGCCAAAATTGCGGATAATATCGTGATTAAAATACCTCTTATCAAGGAAGGCCTCAAAGCCGTTAAGGTATTAACCGGGGAGAACATCAAAACCAATGTCACGCTCTGTTTCAGTCCGATCCAAGCGTTAATGGCCGCCAAGGCCGGGGCGGCCTTTATTAGCCCTTTTGTGGGGAGATTGGATGATATCAGCCACAAGGGGATGGACCTGGTGGAACAGATTATAACCATTTATGAAAATTACGGTTTTGATACGGAAGTGATCGTGGCCAGCATCCGAAATCCGATCCATGTGCTGGAAGCGGCATTGATGGGCGCGGACATTGCAACCATTCCCTATAAAGTAATGGATCAACTGATCAAACACCCTTTGACTGATATCGGGCTTGAAAAGTTTTTGGCTGATTGGAATAAAAAGGCTTAGCGCAACCTTATCTCAAACGACGATGAAGAATATTAACAATCTCGTAAAAAGTCGTCACCCCGGTCTCGTATCAAGTATGGGATAGACTGCAGCCAGGGTCCAGACTCCCTTTAACTATTCGAAAAGACTGGATTCCGGTTTTCACCTGTCTGCGTGCGGATACGCACAAGCAGGCCGGAATGACAAAAATAAGTGTTTTTAGACTTTTCATGAGATCATCAATCTTAACCATTTTATGGCTTAGGTTTAGCGATTCTGGTTCCTCGATTCAAGATGCCGGATAAATTATACCGTTTTGTAGCCGTCATCCATTATCCAGCATCCAGCATCCGGAAGAGACATGAAAACAATCCTATATGCCTTAATTATTGCGCTTGCGTCGGCTTTTGTTTGCACATCCATTCAAGCGGATATTTATCGGTACCAGGATGAAAACGGGGTCTGGCATTTCACCAATGTGCAGCGTGATAAAAAATATACGCTTTTTATGAGGACCTATACCCAAGAATCATCCCGGTTCTTAAAGGATTTTGATCCCATCATCGAGCAAGCGGCAAGGGAATTCAGCGTTGAATCATCCTTGATCAAGGCCATCATCAAGGCGGAGTCGGACTTCGATCACCAGGCTGTTTCAAAGAAAGGTGCTCAGGGGTTGATGCAATTGATGCCGAACACAAGTACTGATATGGCAGTGGAGGATCCCTTTAATCCAGAAGAAAATATTTTCGGCGGTGTAAGGTATCTCAGCATTCTTTTAAAACGATTCAATAATGATAAAAGATTGGCCGTTGCGGCTTACAATGCCGGCCCTGAAAATGTAGAGGCCCATAACGGTGTGCCCCCTTTCCCTGAAACCGAGGAATTTATTGAAAAAGTGTTTCGATTTCTAAAACAGTTTGAAGGAAAATAGATGCCTCATTTCAATGGGTTGATGTAAATTCTATTGAACAGTATCCAGCCTTTAATATCCCTCACCTTGCGTGAGGGGGTTGAGGATGTTCCCGGTTTGATAATAATTTGCTAGAAAGCTTGAGCTTTTCTTAATCTATTTGAAAAAGAAAGAAACCAACGGACGACAAACCATAGGCAACAGACACTTCTGATAATTTTATATTGACAAACTTATTTTAAAACATAGAATACCAATCAACGCGGGAATAGCTCAGTTGGTAGAGCCTCACGTTGCCAACGTGATTGTCGCGGGTTCGAGTCCCGTTTCCCGCTCCATTTTAAAAATTTAACCACAAAGTCATCGAACCTTTTCTCCGTGTCTTTGTAGTGAGTTCAATCCGGGCGGCATAGCCAAGTGGCTAAGGCAGCGGTCTGCAAAACCGTTATTCACCGGTTCGAATCCGGTTGCCGCCTCCAACCTTGTCTCCCCAGGAATCTCTTGTATTAATCAATCCCATCATCCTTCCGTAGACCATCTTCACCATTCCAACGGTGGTCACGCTGCACCATGCGCCATACGGCTCTATTAAGAACCCTTTCATTTCTTTTCGGAAAACTCCAAATGAGACGGCCTTCATCTTGGGAGCTTTTTTTAAAAGTATCGGCCATGTCCCAATCCACAAATTGTGTAAAAAATTTCCACAAAGCAGAATGTCTTTCTCTTAAATTCCAGAGTTCCATTACATAGTTGTTTGCGAGCCTGTTATTTGGCTTTGCGATAATATCTTGAAATTAAACCATATTTCCGTTGGGTTTTTACAGGATAATGATTGGCACGGTGCTGGCATTATAAAAATACCGTCGAAAACCTTTAAATAGTGGTCATCCATCATCCCCCCTCACCAAGCGGAAGGGGATATTGAGTATTTCTGGATGAGCAATGAATAACGGTTGTAGACAGGTTTTTTTAATCGTTTTCGTTATCCAGGGGGATGTGATGGACAAAATGATAAATATAAATAAAAGTCTTTTTTTTCTAATGATAACAATGATCTCTTTTGTCATTCTGCCTGTCTCGGGAACGGCCGAGGTCGATTCCGGTGTGACCATCGAAGTCCCAACCATTATCTCATGGCCATCTGATGATTATGAAACCACGGATGATCTGATCTGTGACTATGGCTTAGGGGAAAACACTATTACAACGGCAACGGTGTGGTACAAAGATGGTCTTCCACTGATGCACCTTTATCTCCCGTTTGAAGGGGGAGTGACCAATGCCCTCACCGATTATTCCGGAAACAACTTCAGTATCACCGCCTTTGGTGATCCAATCTGGCATGCATCTTGGGATGGTCGAGCTGGCGTGTATGAAATTGGTGCGGATGATTACCTGGGCGGGGGGACGAATTTCCCTACACAATCGTCATATACCATAACCGCTTGGGTATATAAAACAGGGATCTATTGGGGTGTTATTGTTTGCGGTGAGACCTTGGCTCCGAATACCCATACCTTTACAGTGGAGGGGAGTTCAGACGGCGGCCGACTCAATGCGGGGCATAGATATGTTGAGGCGCTGGTAAGGGATGACGATCCCCTGCCCCTTAACACATGGATTTTTGTTGGGCTTACATTTGATTATCCATCCGGTTTGATGAGCCTATATAAAAATGGTGTCACAGTTAATAGTGCCTTCTTAAGCGGAGAGGATAAAGAAGTCCTTGATGGTGGTTTAGAGATTGGTGGTTGGAATATGATAGTGGGATGGGAAGGCATGATGGATGATGTCAGGATTTATCGTTATGCCCTGTCTCCTGAACAGATATGGGCCATGTATGATGGCGGCGTATACAATGTGGATGTGATTGCCGCATCCGAAACCGATGAGGGTGAAGAATGGGAAGCTTGTGTGATCCCGTTTTCATCAGAGAATGAGGGCGTTACTGAATGTTCACTCTCCATTGTTGTTGGAGATACCGACAAGGATGGCGTGATGAACAGCACGGATAATTGCATTGATGCATCTAACCCCGGTCAGGAAGACGCGGACGTTGACGGCATAGGCGATGTGTGTGATGCATGTTCGAATGATCCTGATAATGATATTGATGGAGACGGCATATGTGGAGATGTGGATAACTGTCCTGCGACATCGAACACCGGGCAGGAGGATACTGACGGTGACGGTATCGGCAATGCATGTGACGCATATCCGAATGATTATGATAATGATGGTGTGAATGATGCATCGGACAACTGCCCGGGCACGGTCAATCCCGGCCAGGAAGACGCGGACGATGACGGCATAGGTGATGTATGCGACACCTATCCGAATGATTTTGATAATGATGGTTCTGAGACGGGCATGGACTGTAATGACGGGGACGTCACGATTCATCCCGGAGCACCTGAGATTGCCAATGATGGGATAGACCAGGATTGCAACGGTTCGGACTTTGTGGATATGGATTTGGATGGTCTTGAAGACAGTGTTGATAATTGTTACAGTACTGTCAATCCGGGACAAGAGGACGCAGATGGTGACGGCATCGGCGACGCGTGCGATGCGTGCAGGAATGATCCTGATAATGATTCGGATGGCGATGGAATTTGCGGCAATGTGGATAACTGTCCCACCATTGCCAATAACGGTCAATTGGACGGTGATGATGACGGCATAGGTGAGGTCTGTGATAATTGCCCCAATACATCGAATGCCGACCAAGCGGATACGGATAATGATGGTGTCGGCGATGAATGTGATAACTGTGTGGGCACCGCCAATCCCGGGCAGGAGGATGCCGACGCTGACGATATAGGGGATCTATGCGACCCGGATGACGATGCAGATGGTATAGGTGACTTGGATGAACAGGGTCCCGACGGAACCGATGTCGATTTTGATGGGGATGGAGATGGCACGCCGGATGGCCTGCAGGACAATGTGACTTCCCTTTATACATTTGACGGACAATATTATATTACAATGGCATCTCCCATTGGCACCATACTGAGTAACGTCCGGACCATAGATAATCCATCTATAAGTGATGCTCCCAGGGATGTGGAATTTGGTTACGCATTCTTCGAATTTACTTGTCTGCATGTCGGCGCGGGGAATACCACAACAATAACCTTATATCTGCCATTGGATACAATGCCGGATACGTACTATAAATATGGGCCGACCCCGACCGACCCGACCCCTCACTGGTATGAATTCATGTATGACGGGCAGACAGGGGCCGAGATCGATGAAAATACCAACACCATCACGCTTCACTTTGTTGATGGTTTGAGGGGTGATGATGATCTGGACGGGGATAACGGCATGATCACGGATGTTGGGGGTCCCGGTTTTACGCAACAACCGACATCACAATCATCTTCTCCCAGCAATGCCGGAGGCGGTGAAGGAGGTGGTTGCTTCATTTCGCAACTGCGTTAGCGGATACACTTGCAGTGTTTGCATGAACAATTTCCTCCAAAATCAGACGAAATGGGACTAGAGGATCATACCCGGGTAATCATCGTATTTACTTGTACTGGCGTACTGCGTTTCATTATCGTCTTTACAATAACGAGGCATCCCCTTCCTTCCTTTCCCCTTGAGAGGTTGTGTCCTAATACAGAAAACCCGTCATTCCGGAGGAATGGAGTGTAGCGAAGCGAGATCCGAATCCAAAAAGCGTAGCCATTTTAAAAAATTTTTGGATTCCGGCTCGCCGTGTTGAATAGGGTTCCCCTTGGGAAATTCAACTGGGCGAGCATCCTGTTTTACAGGGATTGGCCTTTCAACGATCCCGTCTTTAGCGGGAAATGACGAATTGTGACACTGTCTCTGAAGGAGGAGGGTTAGGGTGGCGGTGAAATCGCCGAAAAAGCATAAACGTTCTCTTGAAACGATCTACTGGAAGGCGGGGTGTTGTGTACAATCTCGCCTTTTTATGCCCCCAAAGACCTTTTGTAGCCATCGGTTTGTAGATGATCATATGGGCGGGCTATGTAAAAAAATACCAATAAAAGGAATAGGATTACCTTTTTTTTGGGTATTTTTTTCCATAATTCAATAAATCAGTTGCGGTTGTCCCGCTAACTCATTGAAAAAGGAAAAGATGTTCAGTTTTTTTATCTGCATTTTTTTGGCATATCTTTTGCGTTTTAATAAAAGGATAAAACAAGAAAAAGTACGTCCAATTCGATAGAAAGCATAAAGAGTCTACTAACGGGGTCTTGAAGGGTTTTTTAAATCAAATTAATCCAGGGATAAAAGGAGGTGAGGGCCAAAAGGTTTTAAAGTGTAAAGGGAGGCAAATGCGATTTTCTAAAATGACGGAAGTCGCAGGATCCGGAATTGGCGTTAAGATCGTAAAATAAAAGGAGGGAAAAATGAAAAAGTATATCGTTTTAGTGTTAACCATGTTTTTTTTAATGGGTTTTTCAATGAGCGCATCAGCAACCTATTTTGAGGCCGGTGATGCAGGGAGTCAGGCGGCGGCGGATGTTGTCCTGGATATCGTGTTCGTGGCCGATACCAGTGGATCAATGTATGACGAGCTGACTGCTATCAGTAATGCGGTCTATGATATCGTCGCGAATATCGACTGTCCTGAATGTGATGCCTGGGTGAGGGCCAGGTTCATGAATATCAATGGATCTTCTTATGGCTATTTTAATGAAAGTGTAACAAGCTATGTGTATGGAGCGGGTGGCACGCCGATATCCAATCACCAGGAAGACAATGGACCGGCCGTGACCGATCTTTCGAATTGGTACAACTGGAATGATGACACCACCGCGGAACAGGATTATTACAGGGCGATCGTGACCATCGGTGATGAAGGCACGGAGAATGGTTATGATGATCATTGGCCCATGGGAATTTATCAGGATGATTGGGACGCTGCTTTTGTTGCCAATCAGGCCGCTATAGCAAATGACGTGATGGTGTTTTCTTTGGTCGGCACCAATTCTTCCTTTGATCCAGGTGATGATATTGAAGTCCTTTTCGAGACTATGGCTGTAGGTGGAACCGGCGGTATTTCTACGATTTATTCCTTTGGTAATACCGGAGGAAGCTATGCGCTCACGACTTCCGAGACCTTGGAGGATGATATCGAATATATCATCTGCACCGCCGCGGGGGGAGGAACCGGTGGTGAACCTGTTCCCGAACCAGCGACCATGATCCTTCTTGGCTCAGGGTTGATAGGCCTTGCGGGATTGAAGAAGCGAATTCGGAAGAACTAATTTTCCTATATTTTCATATGAAAAGGCAGGATCATTATGGTCCTGCCTTTTTTTTGCGATTCACGGATGCGATTTTCGTGAGATTCAAATATTGTTTGTTCGGTTCATGCGGAAACATCTATTTCGATCATCTTGAGAATATGAGTGTTATTCTATTTTGAGGAAGAATAAATTGACATAAATTAAGTTAAGTTGTATAGTCTTTTTAATGAATTATTACCTGAATCTTGCACCAATCATCTACTGCGGCTTGAAACGCCTTGACGATAAAGCTTGTTTCGTGATTTTGATCCTCACCATATCGGTAATATGCCTGCGGGTCAAAATCACTCCAACTTCGCTT